>JALYIZ010000086.1 GCA_030775505.1 Actinomycetota bacterium
GGTCCGGACGGCTGGCGTGCGCCCGGCCGACGACCTGGGCGCCGGCCGGCCCGGCGGTCGCCCCAATCCCCACCAGCAGGAGGCCGAAGGCGGCGAGCGCAACTTCGCTGGTGAAGCGGTTGGCGCGGCAGCGGCGATCCCAGGAGCGCAACGTGGGAAGGGGTTTCGCATGGCGGGGGGGCATGGACCCGACGTTAAGTTCTACCCGCGATGCGCGGGCCGAAACCCGGTGTAGCCAACTAGCCAGGCTTGGTTGCCCACAATGAGGTGACAGTCACCCTGCGTCACCGCTCGCCCGGTCCAGCAGGCGCGTCCAGAGTGCCTCCACCTGCGCGGCCAGCTCGGCCAGGGTCCCGTCGTTGTGCAGGACCTCGTCCGCGACCGCGAGACGCTGCTGCCTGCTGGCCTGGCGGGACATCCGGTCCCGCGCCGCCGGCTCGCTCATCCCACGCAGGTGGACGAGCCGGAACAGCTGAGTCTCCGCGGCAGCGTCGACGACGACCACGACGTCGTAGTTGTCGGCGAGGCCGTTCTCGGCGAGCAGCGGCACGTCATGGACGACCACCAGCGCGCCGGACGCGCGCGCCGACGAGAGGGCCTGCTCCATCCGGTCGGCGACGAGCGGGTGCACGATCGCGTTCAGGCGCTCGAGCTCGTCGGGGTCGGCGAAGACCCTCCGTCCCAGACCGGGCCGGTCCAGGCCACCGTCGGGCAGCAGGAAGGAGGACCCGAAGGTCGCCAGGACGGCCTCCTGTCCAGGCGTGCCGGGCGCCAGCACCTCGCGGGCCAGCACATCCGCGTCGATGAGCCACGCCCCCCGGGCGACCAGAAGGGCCGAGACTGCGGACTTGCCGGCTCCGATTCCGCCTGTGAGACCGACAGTGAGCACGCCACGACGGTAGAGGACGTGGCACTAACGTCGGGAGGACCATGCTCCCCTTGTCCGTCACCAGTGTCCGCCCGCTCACCTCTGCCGGCTGGGTGGGCACATGGCACCTCGACCTCACCGCAGCGGTCCTCGCAGCACTGTTGACCGGCGGCTACGTCAGCCTTACCAGGGCACTGCATGCCCGCGGCAGTAGGTGGCCGGCCGCCCGAACCGCCTGGTTTCTGCTCGCCGGGGTCGGCAGCCTGCTCCTGAGCACCATGTCGTTCCTCGGGGCCTACAGCCGCGTGCTGTTCTGGCCGGCGGCGGTCGAGAACGTGCTGCTGCTCAGCCTCGTTCCGGTGGCGCTCACGGCCGGCCGCCCGATCGAGCTGGCCCGCCGTGTCCTCGACGGTCGCTGGCGGCCTGCCCACCGCGTCGCGGTGTCGTTGCGCTTCGTCGCGAACCCCCTGGTCGGGTCGGTGCTGGCTGTCGGCCAGCTGCTGCTCCTCTACACGACCGGCTACGACGAAGCCTGCCTACGGCACCCCGTCCTGCTCGGGCTGCTCCACGTACAGCTGCTGGCAACGGGATGCCTGTTCACCTGGCCGCTTCTCGGGGTCGACCATTGGCAGGCGGGCATGTCCTATCCGCTGCGTTCGGCGGTGGCTTTCGCCGACGGGCTGCTGGACGCCCTCCCGGGACTGGCCGTGCTGGGTACGCATCAGCTGCTGGCCGGGGACTACTACCGGCAGGTCGGCCGGGCGTGGGGGCCCTCGTTGCAGGCCGACCAGCGCATCGCCGGGACCGCCATCGTGGCCCTCAGCGAACTGGTCGCGCTCCCGTCCCTGGTGGTTCTGCTGGTCCGCTGGGCCCGCGACGACGCAGCGCAGGCCGAGGTCGTCGACCGGGGGCTCGACGAGAGGGCCACCGAGCGAGCGGCCGGCCTGACCGATCCCCTGGACCGGTCGGCGGCCGCACTCGAGCGCCCGTGGTGGGAGACCGACCCCGGACCGTTGGGTGAACGGGCCCGTCGGCAGGGCTGGGACCGACCCGCGTCCTGAGCCCAGCCCGGTCAGCGCGCCTTGGCGACGGAGCTGATCAGGACGGAGAGCTGCTCGTCCTGCTTGAGCAGGTGGTCTTCGATCTGCAGCGCGGTGTGCAGGACGGCGTCGGCGTCCTTGTACGTCGCCTCCGCCCGCTGGTCGCTCGCAGCGGCCTGGATGTTCTGCCCCACGATGATGATGGACAGCAGGACGAGCTGCAGGAACGTCTGCGCGATCCAGGCGACGATCCCCACGAGGTCGCCGGTCCTGAGCACGGACGGCAGGCTGATCAGGGCGATGAGGGCGAACAGGTAGGCGCACCACATCGTCCCGACGCCGCTGGTGATCTTCACGGCCAGCCAGTTGTTGAAGCCACCCGGCACGGCGTCCGCCGTCTTAGGCGGACCGGCCGTCTTACGGGCAGCGATGTGCGGATGCAGCTCCACGGGATTCCCCTCCCCGCCGCCCGCCCTGGGCGGCAACGCAGCATGACGCGGGAAGGGGCCTGCCAGTGAACGGCACGCCGTTACGGGCCGCCAGGCGGGTCAGCGCAGGGGTCGCCTAGGAACCGCCGCCGGAGAGCTTGTCGCGCAGTGCCTGCAGGGCCTCGTCACTGGCGAGAGTGCCGCCGGAGGGCGCCGGGGTGGGACGTGCGTCCGCCGCGTCCGCCGGGCCGTCAACGTCCCCGGCTCCTTCGCCCTCTTCGCCGGTCACCGACGAGTAGGACGTCGGGCCCGACGCCTCGGCGTCGGCGGCCTGCATCCGCTTGATCTGGTCCTGGTGGGCCTCGAAGCGCTTCTGGGCGTCCGCGTACTGCTTCTCCCAGGCGTCGCGCGCGGCCTCGTATCCAGGCAGCCAGTCGCCGGTCTCGGCGTCGAAGCCGTCCGGGTACAGGTAGTTGCCGGTCTCGTCGTAGGACGCTGCCATCCCGTACTGGGCCGGGTCGAAGTGCGCCTCGCCGGTCTCGTTCGCCTGCTTGAGCGAGAGGCTGATGCGGCGCCGCTCCAGGTCGATGTCGATGACCTTCACCAGGAGTTCGTCCCCGACGTTGACGACCTGCTCCGGGATCTCCACATGCCGCTCAGCGAGCTCGGAGATGTGCACGAGCCCCTCGATGCCCTCGTCCACCCGGACGAACGCACCGAACGGGACGAGCTTGGTGACCTTGCCCGGCACGACCTGCGCGATGGCGTGGGTACGGGCGAACTGCTGCCACGGGTCTTCCTGGGTCGCCTTCAGCGAGAGCGAGACCCGCTCCCGCTCCAGGTCGACGTCGAGCACCTCGACAGTGACCTCCTGACCGACCTCGACGACCTCCGACGGGTGGTCGATGTGCTTCCAGGACAGCTCCGAGACGTGGACCAGCCCGTCCACGCCACCGAGATCGACGAAAGCGCCGAAGTTGACAATGGACGAGACGACGCCGGCGCGGACCTGGCCCTTCTGCAGGGTCGACAGGAACGTGCTGCGCACCTCGCTCTGGGTCTGCTCCAGCCACTGCCGGCGGGACAGCACGACGTTGTTGCGGTTCTTGTCCAGCTCGATGATCTTCGCCTCGAGCTCCTTGCCGACATAGGGCTGGAGGTCGCGGACCCGACGCATCTCCACCAGCGAGGCGGGCAGGAAGCCGCGCAGGCCGATGTCGAGGATCAGGCCGCCCTTGACGACCTCGATCACGGTTCCGGTGACGATCCCGTCCTCTTCCTTGATCTTCTCGATCGTGCCCCAGGCCCGCTCGTACTGGGCCCGCTTCTTGGACAGGATCAGGCGCCCCTCCTTGTCCTCCTTCTGGAGGACCAGGGCCTCGACCAGGTCACCGACCTTGACGACCTCGTTGGGGTCGACGTCGTGCTTGATCGACAGCTCGCGGGAGGGGATCACACCCTCGGTCTTGTAGCCGATGTCGAGCAGGACCTCGTCCCGGTCGACCTTGACGATCGTGCCTTCCACGATGTCGCCGTCATTGAAGTACTTGATGGTCTCGTCGATGGCGGCGAGGAAGTCCTCCGCGCTCCCGATGTCATTCACCGCAACCTGCGGCGTGACGGGGCGGACGGGGGTGTCGAGGGTGGTCGTCAAGGGAGAGGCTCCGGCTACGGGGGGTGTCGAGGCCAGGTTCCTGGCCGGTCGGCGCGCAGCGGGCCGGATCGTCGGTGTCTGTCGGACGGCAAGGTCGGTCGGACGGGACGAGCGCGGGCCCGCACATGCCATCGGAGCATGATGAGACGTCGCGCAGGCCCACAGCGCGTGGGCGGAGTCTAGGCGGCTGGACCGCCGGGGGCAAAAGGGAGGCCGTCCGTGGAGCCTGCACGGGTCGCGCACCGGCCGGCCGGGCCCGCGGAGAGCGCCGCCGCGAACCGGCGCTGGTGGGACGCGGCGGCCTCGGACTACCAGGCCGAGCACGGCGCGTTCCTCGGCGACGTTGACCTGCTCTGGTGCCCGGAGGGCCTGCGTGAAGGTGACGCCGGGCTGCTCGGGGACGTCCGGGGACGCCGCGTCCTGGAGGTCGGTTGTGGCGCCGCGCAGGGTGCGCGCTGGCTGGCGGCGGCAGGCGCGCACGTCACGGCGTTCGACATCTCCGTGGGACAGCTGCGACAGGCGCGCGAGCTCGACGTCCGGTCGGGCGTCCACGTCCCCCGGCTCCTCCAGGCCGATGCCCAGCGCCTGCCGTTCGCGGCGGAGGTCTTCGACGTCGCCTGCTCGGCCTTTGGCGCGGTTCCCTTCGTCGCCGACTCGGCGGGGACCATGGCCGAGGTGGCCCGCGTCCTTCGACCCGGGGGTCTGTGGGTCTTCTCTGTCACCCACCCGACGCGATGGTCGTTCCCGGACGACCCCGGCCCGGGCGGCCTCATAGCCCGCCAGAGCTACTTCGACCGGACCCCTTACGTCGAGGTCGACGTCGACGGGACCGCCGCCTACGTCGAGCACCACCGCACCCTGGGCGACCGGGTCAGGGAGCTCGTGGCCGCCGGACTCGAGGTGCTCGACGTCATCGAGCCCGAGTGGCCGCCCGGCCACGACCGGATCTGGGGGCAGTGGAGCCCGCTTCGCGGCAGCGTCCTGCCGGGCACGGCCATCTTTGTCAGCCGCAGGCGCGGCCTCAGAAGCTGACGGCTCCCCGACGTCGAGGCCGCCAAGGTCAGGCTGTCGGCCGCGCTTCCGGTTGCGCCCTCGGGGGCGCCGTAGGAGGAAGGACCGTCCTTGGGCCTTGTCGCCCAGCGCCTGCAGGGTCGCGTAGCCGAGCGCGTTGGTGTGCTGCGTTGCAAATCCTGCGCAAAGAGCGCAACCGTTCCTCGCGGTGCAGGCGTCCGGCGCCTCCCGTCACCGCCCCCGCACCCGCCTTCGCGGCGGCTCGAGGCCACCCGTTCGGGCCACGCCACCCAGCCACCGCCTGGCCTCAGCGGCGCTGCGCAGGTGCACCACCCGCAGGCCTGACCGCTGAGGGTCGGCCAGCCGCTCCAGGACGAGTTCCCGGCGGGGCCGGTACTGGGTCCAGGCCCACCGGACCGGATGGTCGGGCCGACGCCAGGCCAGGACGCTCTCCCGGTTGCCGTTCCAGATCTCCCGGTGCAGCAGCCCCCGCCACAACGACCTGCGCAGCACCCGGACCATCACCTGAGGCCTCGGGAGGTCCAGCCAGACGAGCGTGTCCGCCCGGCTCCACACCAGATCGCGCACCGCGGGGTAGCCGATGCTGTCGGTCACCCAGCGGTCCTGCGCGGTGAAGGCCGTCACGTCCTCGACGAAGCCAGGAAGCTGCGTCCACCCCGGTCCGTGGAACAGGGCATCCATCTCCACGTACGGCAGGTCCAGCCGCGCAGCGAGGGCCCGAGCGAGCGTCGACTTGCCGGCCCCGCTGATACCCGCCACGAGGATGCGCTGCATCCCTAGTGCCCCGCGTCGTCCCAGGTCCGCCCGACACCGACCGACACGTCCAGCGGGACGGACAACTGGTAGGCGCCGCCCATCTCGCGCCGGACCAGCGCCTCCAGCACGGCAGCCTCGCCGGTGGCGACCTCGAGGACCAGCTCGTCGTGGACCTGTAGGAGCAGCCGCGAGCGCAGCCCCTCGGCGGTCAGCGCCCTGGCCACGCCGAGCATCGCGAGCTTGATGATGTCGGCCGCGCTGCCTTGGATCGGCGCGTTGAGGGCCATCCGCTCGGCCATGGCCCGGCGCTGGCCGTTGTCGCTGGTCAGGTCCGGCAGGTAGCGACGGCGGTCCAGGATGGTGCTGGTGTAGCCGTCCTTACGGGCCTGTTCCACCACGTCGCGCAAGTAGTCGCGTACCCCGCCGAAGCGCTCGAAATAGGCGGTCATCTGCTCGCGCGCCTCGTCAGGGGTGATCTGCAGCTGCTGGGCCAGCCCGTAGGCGGACAGGCCGTATGCCAGCCCGTAGGACATGGCCTTCACCCGGCGGCGCAGCTCGGCGTCGACCTGCTCGGCGGGCACTCCGAAGGCCTGGGAGGCGACGTAGGTGTGCAGGTCCTCGCCCGTGGCGAAGGCCGTCACCAGGCCCACATCCGCCGAGAGGTGGGCCATGATCCGCATCTCGATCTGGGAGTAGTCGGCGGTCATGAGCGACTCGTAACCTGGCCCGGCGACGAAGCCGCGCCTGATCTCCCGCCCTTGTGCGGTCCGGATCGGGACGTTCTGCAGGTTGGGGTTGTCGCTGGACAACCGTCCGGTAGCGGCGACCATCTGCTTGTACGTCGTGTGGATGCGCCCGTCGTCGGAGACGGTCGGCAGCAGCTGCTTCTCGACCACCATCAGCAGCCGGGTCATCTCCCGGTGGTGCAGCAGCGCCTCGATCACCGGGTGTGTGCCCAGCAGGTTCTGCAGCGCATCCGCGTCCGTCGTCCAGCCGGTCTTGATCTTCTTCGTCTTGGGCAGGCCGAGCTCGTCGAAGAGCAGGGTCTGCAGCTGCTTGGGTGACCCCAGATGGAACTCGTGGCCGACGGTGGCGTACGCCTGCTCCGCCGCGGTCTTCACGAGCTCGCGCAGCCGGGTCTCCAGATCGACGAGGTGCTCGGTGTCCGCCGCGATACCGGTTCGCTCACAGTCGGCGAGCACCTGGACGAGCGGCAGCTCGAGGTCACGCAGCAGCGTGGTGCCACCCCTCCTCTCCAGGTCGGCGTCGAGGGCGACAGCCAGGTCCGCGACCGCCTGCGCCCGCAGCACGGCATCGGCGGCACCCTGCTCGCCCTCCCCCCCGTCGAAGCTGAGCTGCCCGTCCTCGCGGGGCTCGCTGCGCAGCTCGCGGCGCAGGTACCGCAGGGAGAGGTCTCCCAGGTCGAACGACATCTGCCCCGGCAGGGCGAGGTAGGCGGCAAGGGCGGTGTCACTCGTGACGCCAGCGACCGCCCAGCCGCGGGCACCCAGCGCCAGCAGCGGGCCCTTCAGGTCATGGGCGGCCTTGACGACCCCAGGATCGGCCAGCCACAGGCCCAGGGCCGTCTCGTCATCGGGGGTCAGCTGGCTGAGGTCGACGTAGGCCGCGACGCCGGCAGGCGACTCGGCCGCGAGTCCGATGCCGTGCGCATCGCCGGTACCTCTGCCCCAGTGCCCGCGAACGTGCAGCCCCACACGAACGCCGACCGGCAGCCCGGCGAGAAAGCCGGCCACCTCGCCGGGGCCGAGGACCCTCGCGTCGACGTCGAAACCTTGGTCGGCCTCCGGTTCCACGGCCTGCAACGTGGCGTAGAGCCGCTCCCGCAGGACGCGGAACTGGAGGGCGTCGAAGACCTTGTGCACCTCGTCGCGGTCCCACTGGCCCAGCCGCAGGTCGTGCGGGTGGACGTGCAGCGGCACGTCCCGGCGCAGCTCAGTGAGCATCCGGTTGCGCACCACCTGGGCGACGTTGGCGCGCAGGGCGTCCCCGACTTTGCCCTTGACCTCGTCGACGTGGGCCACCAGGCCGTCGAGGTCCCCGAACTGCTGGATGAGCTTGGTGGCGGTCTTCTCCCCCAGCCCCGCGATCCCAGGCAGGTTGTCGCTGGGGTCTCCGCGCAGGGCGGCGAAGTCGGGGTACTGCTCGGGCGACAGGCCGTACTTCTCGCGGACGGCGTCGGGCGTCATCCGCCGCATGTCACTCACCCCGCGGCTGTTGTAGAGCACCGTCACCCGGTCGCTCACGAGCTGGAAGCTGTCCCGGTCCCCGGTGACGATCAGGACCTCGAAGCCCTCTGACTCCGCCTCGACGGCGAGCGTCGCGATGACATCGTCGGCCTCGAATCCAGGTGCGCTCACCATGGGCACGCGCAGCGCCTCGAGCACCTCCATGGCCAGCGAGACCTGTCCGCGGAAGTCGGCTGGCGTCTCCGCCCGGTTGGCCTTGTACTCGGTGAACGCCTCGTGCCGGAAGGTCGGCTGGCCCAAGTCCCAGGCCACGGCCACGTGGCTGGGATGTTCGTCGCGCAGGACGTTGATGAGCATGGCGGTGAAGCCGTACACCGCGTTGGTGGGCTGGCCTGTGGTGGTGCTGAAGTTCTCCACCGGGAGCGCGAAGAAGGCCCGGTAGGCCAGGGAGTGGCCGTCGAGCAGGAGCAGCCGGCCAGGCGTGACAGCCTCGGCCGCGGCCTGCGAGTCCGCGCCGGTCTGCTTGGCTGCCACCCAACCGAGTCTAGGAGGACCTGATGGCCGACGACGATCTGCGCGCGTTGATGCAGGACAACCAGGGCGAGCTCAACGACAAGCTCGGGGTGACGTTCCGATCCGTCAGCCGGTCAGAGGTCGTCGCGACCATGCCCGTTGGCGGCAACCGGCAGCCGTACGGGCTGCTGCACGGGGGCGCGTCGATCGCTCTCGCCGAGACGCTCGGCTCGACCCTCGCGGCACTCAACGCCCCCGAGGGCTGGCAGGCGGTGGGCGTAGACATGAACGCGACGCACCACGCGTCGGCCACCGAGGGCACGGTCACGGGGACGGCGACGGTCATCAGTGCCGGCCGGACGCTGGTCTCCTCGCAGGTCGCCATCACCGACGAGACGGGCCGTCGGCTCTGCACGGCCCGGCTCACCTGTCTGCTACGGGCCCCACGCGCGTAGCGGTCAGGCCTCAGGGTCGGACGGGCCGAGCGGTAGGGCCGCGGCACCGCTGGGCAGCCGGGTGG
>JALYIZ010000087.1 GCA_030775505.1 Actinomycetota bacterium
CGGTGATCAACAGACTGTTGCCCGGCGAGACGTGAACGGCCGTTTTGCCGGCGCTGCCGTCCATGTTGTTCCACGTCAGCATGGAGGACGCCGCGCTGAACGTCAGATGCGTGATGTCTCCGTCGGAGACGACCGTGAGCACCTCACGGTTCAGCGAGCTGGCATCGGACTTCGCCGTGATGGTGCGGGCCTTGCGGTTCTGGTTGATCAGTACCGGAATCGCGATGCCCGCGAGGATGCCGATGATGACCATTACGGTCAGCAGCTCGATGAGCGAGTATCCGTCGTCACGGTCGGCCAGGGTGCGATGCGTGCTCATGCCCTGAAGGGTCCGCGATGTCACCCTTCCCGCCCAGCCCTCGAAGGAGCCATCCTTGCTGGCCCGACGTAGCTATGCCGGCCTAGTCGCTCTGGCAGGAGGGGCACCAGAACACGTTGCGACCGGCCATGACCGAGCTCGCCACCGGCACCCCACAGAGCCGACACGGCAGCCCGGCGCGGCGATAGACATAGTGGGCGTCGGCCGGGTCGACCGGCCCGCCTCGACGCGGGCGGTGCTCCGGCGCGGTGGTGATGATGCGACCGGCTTTCACCCCGCTGCGCATCAGCCGGACCAGATCCGACCACAGCCCGTCCCACGTGGGGCGGTCTACGTCATGACCGGGTCGTCGTGGCGCAATCCGGGCACGGAAAAGCGACTCGGCGCGGTACACGTTCCCGACCCCCGCCAGCACGGACTGGTCCATGAGCAGCTGCCCGATGGGGGTCTTGCTCCGGGACGTCCTTTCCCAAGCCCGTACGGCGTCCGATGACGGCAGCAGCGGGTCGGGCCCCAACCTGGCGAGCACCAGGTCACGGTCCTGCGGCGTCACGACCTCGCAGGCGGTGGGCCCCCGAAGATCGAGCCAGGCGCGGTCGCAGGTCATGCGCAGTCGCAGCGCGCCGCGCGGCGGCGGGGGGACGCCGAAACCCCCCGTCCACGAACCGTAGAGCCCGAGGTGGACGTGGAGCAGCAGATCCTCGGCGAAGGCGTAGAACAGGTGCTTCCCGTAGGCCTCGATGCCGGTCACGGTCCGGCCGCTCAGTCGGGCGGCCCCGTCCGAAAACCTGCCTTGAGGGCTGTGCAGCATGGGGGCTCGGCCCACCAGGAGGGCGGCATGGTCACGGGCCAAACGGTGGATCGTGTGCCCTTCAGGCACTCCAGCTCCTACCCGCGCCAGTCAGGGCAGGTCCGGCAGTGCACCGGTGGCCTCGTATGCGGTGAGCATGTCGATGCGGCGCTGGTGTCGCGGGTCGCGCGAGAAGGGTGTGGCAAGGAAGCGCTCGATGAGCTCGAGGGCCGTCGCCTCGTCATGCATCCGCGCGCCCACGCTCACGACGTTGGCGTTGTTGTGCTGGCGGGCCAGGTCGGCTGTCTCGAGGCTCCAGACCAGGGCACAGCGCACACCTGCGACCTTGTTGGCAGCCATGGCCTCGCCATTACCGGAGCCGCCGATCACGACCCCGCACCCGTCGGGGTCGGCCGCCGCGGACAGAGCGGCACGCAGCACGAATGGCGGGTAGTCGTCCGCGGGCTCGAAGGTCTCCGGTCCGTGGTCGACCGCGTCGTGGCCGAGCTCCGCGAGCCGCACCAGCAAGGCCTGCTTGAGGGCGAAGCCGGCATGGTCAGACCCAAGGTGCACGCGCATGGTTCGGCAGTCTGCCGCACGCAGGCGGAGCGCGTCAGAGCTGGACGGACTTCGTCTCCAGGAACTCCTCGAGCCCGAACTCGCCGAGCTCACGACCATTGCCGCTCTGCTTGTAGCCGCCGAAGGGGGCGAGCAGGTTGAAGCGGCCTCCGTTGACGTCCACCATGCCCGTCCGCAGCCGGCGGGCGATGGCGAGGGCCCGCTCCTGGTCAGAGGAGAACACCCCGCCCGCGAGCCCGTAGGGCGTGTCGTTGGCGATCCGGACCGCCTCGTCCTCGTCCTCGTAGGCGATGACGGCGAGAACCGGACCGAAGACCTCTTCCTGCTCCAGGGCCGAGCCAGGCTTGACGTCGGTGAACACCGTGGGACGTACGTAGTAGCCCACATCCAGCCCGTCCGGGCGTTCGCTCCCGCCCGCCACCAGCGTGGCGCCTTCCGCGAGGGCCTGGTCGATGTAGCCCTTGACCCTGGCGAACTGGCTGGCGTTGGCGAGCGGACCGATCTTGGTGCCGGCCGCGGTCGGCTCACCGACCTGGTAACGCTGTGCGCCGGAGCGCAGGAGCTCAACGGCCTCGGCGTGGCGGGAGGTAGGGACGAGCATGCGCGTCCACGCGGTGCAGGTCTGCCCGGCATTGATGAAGGCGTTCGACAAACCGATCTTCACCGCCTTCTCCAGGTCGGCATCGTCGAGGACGACGAAGGCGCTCTTGCCACCGAGCTCGAGCGCCACCCGCTTGACGGTGGCGGCGGCCAGCTCGGCGACGCGCCGACCGGCCCGGGTCGACCCGGTGAACGACACCATGTCGACGTCGGGGTGGACCGCGATCGCCTCGCCGACCACGGGTCCGAGGCCGGTCACGACGTTGAGGACCCCCGCCGGGAGCCCGGCAGCCTCGCAGACCTCCACCAGCGCGAAGGCTGACAGCGGAGCGACCTCGCTCGGCTTGAGCACGACCGTGCACCCCGCGGCCAGCGCGGCGGCAACTTTCGCGACGACCTGGTGCAACGGGTAGTTCCAGGGAGTGATCGCGCCTACGACACCGATCGGTTCGCGGACGACGAGGCTGTTGCCGACCTGGCTCTCGAAGACGTAGCTGCGCAGGAGCTCCGCGTAGGACCGCAGCACGGCGACGGGATTCCCCACCTGAACTGCCGCCGAGAAGGCGAGCGGTGCGCCCATCTCGGTGGAGATCATGGCGGCGAGCTCATCGGTGCGTTGGGAAAGGCCGTCGGCGATCTGGTCGAGCAGTGCGGCCCGGTCGACCGCGGGCGTCACGGACCAGTTCGGGAAGGCATGTCTCGCGGCCCGGACAGCGGCGTCGACGTCCTCGACGGTTCCCTCAGGCACCGTGGCGAATTCGCGCTCGGTACTGGGGTCCACGACGGGGATCACCGAGGTGCCCGTGGACGGCACCCAGGCGCCCCCGATGTAGAGCGACGTTCTGGCGAGCACGATGGTGTCTCCTCAGGTGAAGTCGGGGCTTTCGGTCCGGGACCGCTTGAGCTCGAAGAAGTGCGGATAGTTGCTCAGCAGGCAGACACCGTCCCAGAGAGCACCAGCCTGTTCCCCCGTCGGCACGCGGCTCAGCACCGGTCCGAAGATCGCGACGCCGTTGACGTGGATGACTGGCGTTCCCACCTCGTCACCCACGGGGTCCATCCCCGTCCGATGGCTGCGCCTGAGCTCCTCGTCGTTGTCCTCGCGGTCAGCCGCGCCGGCCAGGTCCGCCGGCAGCTGCGCCCTCAGCAGCGCCCGCTCGTGCAGCCCCGCGTCGACCGGCGCCTTCTCATGATGGATCAGCTCGGCATAGGCAACATAGAGCGACAGGAAGGCGTCGTCGCCGTGCTCGCGCGCCGCAGCAACGAGGACGCGCACCGGCCCCAGGGCAGCCAGCAGCCGAGCGCGGTAGTCGGCAGGCAGATCCCGCTTCTCGTTGAGGACGGCGAGGCTCATGACGTGCCAGTGCACGTCGACCGAGCGCACCTTGGTGACCTCGCGGACCCACTGGGCGGTGATCCACGCCCAGGGGCACAGCGGGTCCAGATAGACGTCCACCCTCGGCACGGGTGCGACGTCCGCCGCGGCGGTCATGCGGCAATCCTCGCATCCGGTGCGGAGGTCGCCGGTCAGCCTGGCTCGGCCGGGCATCCATGGGAAGATGCCCCCACCGTGCAGCAGAAGGGGCACCGGCGTGACCGTGAACAACCTCACCCGCGAGGAAGCCGCGCTGCGCGCTCGCCTGCTCGACGTCAGTTCCTACGAGGTCGAGCTCGACCTCACCGACGGGTCGGGCGAGAAGCCGGGAGACCTGACCTTCCGCTCCCGGTCCACCGTGCGTTTCACCTGCCGGGAGCCAGGGGCGAGCACCTATCTGGACCTGACCGGGCCCACGCTGCTGTCCGCCACTGTCAACGGCGAAGCCCTCGACCCCTCGGCGTTCGACGGAAACCGCCTCCACCTGCCCGCGCTCCTGCCGGACAACGTCATCGTCGTCGAGGCCGACTGCGCGTACTCGCGCACGGGTGAGGGGCTGCACCGGTTCGTGGACCCGGTCGACGGTTCCGTGTACCTGTACAGCCAGTTCGAGACGTTCGACGCGCACCGCATGTACGCGTGCTTCGACCAGCCCGACCTCAAGGCCACGTTCGCGTTCACGGTGCGCGCGCCCCGCGACTGGGTGGTGATCAGCAACGCCGCCGTGGCGAACCGCCCCGAGGAGGGAGAGCCGGGGACCTGGCGGTTTCGCGAAACAGCTCGAATGTCCACCTACATCACGGCTCTCATTGCCGGTCCGTACGCCGCAGTCTTCGACAGCCATGACGGCATCGACCTCGGCATCTACTGCCGCGCGTCGTTGGCGCAGCACCTGGACCCGGCGGACCTGTTCACCGTCACCAAGCAGGGCTTCGACTTCTACCACCGCGTGTTCGGCTTCCGGTACCCGTTCGGCAAGTACGACCAGCTGTTCGTCCCCGAGTTCAACGCCGGAGCGATGGAGAACGCCGGAGCGGTGACATTCCTCGAGGACTACGTCTTCCGCAGCAAGGTCACCGATGCCTCCTACGAACGCCGGGCCGAGACGGTCCTGCACGAGATGGCGCACATGTGGTTCGGCGACCTCGTCACGATGCGCTGGTGGGACGACCTCTGGCTCAACGAGTCGTTCGCGACCTACATGTCCGTGCTCTGCCAGGTCGAGGCGACCCGGTACACCAACGGATGGACGACGTTCGCCAACACCGAGAAGACGTGGGCGTACCGACAGGACCAGCTGCCCTCGACCCATCCGATCGCGGCGGACATCGCGGACATCGAGGCCGTCAAGGTCAATTTCGACGGGATCACCTACGCAAAGGGCGCCTCGGTCCTCAAGCAGCTGGTCGCCTGGGTGGGGCAGGACGCCTTCCTGTCCGGTCTGCGCACGTACTTCCAACATCACCAGTACGGCAACACCGAGCTGACCGACCTGCTCAGCGTCCTGGAGGATGCGAGTGGCCGCGAGCTTTCGAGCTGGTCGGCGGAATGGCTACAGACTGCCGGCTGCAACACCTTGCGGGCCTCATTCGAGACCGGCGAGGGCGGTGCCTTCGTCAACTTCTCGGTGCTCCAGGAGGCAGGCGAGACCTACCCGACGTTGCGCTCGCACCGGGTGGCGATCGGGCTCTACGACCTCGTTGACGGACGGCTGGTCCGCTCCCACCGCGAGGAGCTCGACGTCGTCGGCGCCAAGACCGACGTGCCTGGTCTGGTCGGTCTGCCCCAGCCCGACCTGATCCTGATCAACGACGACGACCTGACGTTCGCCAAGATCCGGCTGGACGAGCGCTCGCTGGCCACTGTCTCCTCCCACATCGGTGCGTTCGACGCCTCGCTGCCCCGGGCCCTGTGCTGGGCCGCCTCCTACGACATGACCCGGGACGGCGAGATGCGGGCCCGCGACTACGTCGCGCTGGTCCTCGCCGGCATCCATGGGGAGACCGACATCGGGGTCGTTCAGTCCCTGCTGCGGCAGGCCCAGGGGGCCGTGACGATGTTCGCCGACCCAGCCTGGGCCCCCGCGGGGCGGCAGGCGCTGGCGGCGGCGGCGCACACGGCGGTGCGACGCGCCTCCCCCGGCAGTGACCTGCAGCTGGCCTGGGCCCGGGCGTTAGGTTCACTCGCCACCACCGATGCGCAGCTGGACCTGCTGCGAGGGCTGCTCTCCGGCACCGACAGCGTCCCGGGCCTGGCGGTCGACGCCGACCTGCGGTGGCACCTGCTGATGCGGCTCGTCGTTCTCGGCCTGGCAGACGACGAGGCGATCGAGTCCGAGCTCCAGCGCGATCCCACCGCCGCGGGGCAGCGGCATGCCGCCGCGGCGAAGGCCGCCCGGCCGACTTCGGAGGCGAAGGCCGAGGCGTGGCGGCTCGTCGTCGAGGACGACGGGCTGCCCAACGCAGTCCAGTCGGCGGTCATCAACGGGTTCTGGCAGGTCGAGCAGACCGAGCTGCTCGCGCCCTACGTGGACCGGTACTTCGACGCCATCGCCGGCGTCTGGCGGGACCGGACCGGCGAGATGGCTCAGAACATCGTCAACGGGCTCTACCCGTCGCTCCTCGTCACGCCCGCCGTAGTGGCACGGACCGACCGCTACCTCGCTGATGCCGATCCGGCGCCGTCGCTGCGCCGGCTGCTGCTCGAGGCCCGGGACGGGGTGGTGCGCGCCCTGATGGCCCGCAGCCGGGACGCCGCAGGGGCCTGAGTCCCCCCAGTAACGGAGCTCAGGCGTGTCGGACCAGCTGGCCGCCGCTGATCCCGCTGGGGAGCTCGACCCGCCGTCCGGCGGCGGCGGACAGCTGACGGATCCCGTCCACGATGCCGCCCACGAGGTCGCCGCCGGAGAAGGCCGTCGTCATCGACAGGGCGGCGAGGGCGCACACCCGGTCGGGCACCCGCCGCCGGACACCGGGGCCCGTGACGATCTCGACGCGCCGCTGACCTGGCGCCACCACGACCAGGACCGCCGCCTGAGCACGCTCCCCCAGCGCCGCATGCAGCTGCTCAGCGGCGTTGCGGAAGCCACCGAGATCGGCGACGCCGAGGTCCCCGACGAGGACGGAGATGTCCAGCCCGTTCTCGCGCTCACAGCTGTCGATCACCGCCTGGACGCGGTCCTGCTGCCGCGGGGTAAGGCCCAGGTGCCCGCCGCTACCACTCACCGTGTGCACCGCCCCGCACGAGTCCGTCCGACGTCTCGCCCGGGGCGACCTCGGCCAGGTGGGCGGGACCGCCGAACCACAGCGGCGGTGCGGTCCAGCCCCGTTGGGGCCGGTATCGGGCGCTGCGTGCCACGCCCGGCAGCCACACGAGAGAGGCGGTCACCAGCACGATCGCCAGAGGCACGCCCAGGTAGAGCAGCAGGGCCGGACCGATGCCCAGCGGCTTGCCGGGCTCCTCGTTGAAGGGGCCCGTTCCCCCGTCGGCGAAGGCCGGACCGCTCAGCAGGGCCGCGGCCGCGACCGTCAGAATGAGCGAACCGGTGAGCACGAGACCCGCTGCGCGGGCGCTACGAGTGCGAGGGCTCATGACGACCTCCTGGCTCCTTCGCTGCCCGACGACGCCGACACGCTAGCGGACGCGTGCCGACAGGATCGCGACCAGGCGGCGCACGCCAGGGTGCACGAGAAGCTCGTCGAGGGTGAGGGGTCTACCGGTGGCGTCGGCGACCGGGAGCCGCCAGTTCGGGTATTCGTCGACGGTGCCCGGCAGGTTGGGCTGGCGCAGGTCACCCACCGCATCGCCGAACGCCGCGAGGACCAGCTGGCTGGGGCTCGCGGCGAGCAGGGCATGCATGGCCAGAACGGGGTCGTTGTCGTGCTCGGCCAGCAGGCCTGTGGCCGTCAGCAGGTCCAGCAGGGCCATTCGTTCAGCCCGCACCCGGTCCCGCTCCTCGTCGAGTGTCACGCCCAGCTGCCCCAGCTCGTGACGCACCCGGACGTGCTCCTCGACGAGGAAGCCGGCGGCGGTGGGCAGGTCGTGGGTGGTCACGCTTGCCAGCGTGCCGGCCCGCCACGCGGTGGGTGCCAGGAAAGGACCGGCCGGGTCGCGCTGGAACCACAGGACCGCACTTCCCAGGACGCCGTCGGCGTCGAGCGCCTCCCGAACGCGGTCCTCCACCGTGCCCAGGTCCTCGCCGACGACGACGGCGCCGGCCCGCGACGCCTCGAGCGCGAGGACGGCGAGCATGGCGTCGGCGTCGTAGTCGACGTACGTGCCTGTCGCGGGTGACCCTCCGGCCGGGAGCCACCAGAGCCGGAACAGGCCCATCACGTGGTCGAGCCGAAGCCCGCCGGCGTGGCGCAGGACGGCCCTGAGCATGTCCCGGAAGGGCGCATAACCCGCCTCCCGGAGCTTGTCGGGGCGCCACGGCGGCAGCCCCCAGTCCTGGCCGCGCTGGTTGAACGAGTCAGGGGGGGCACCGACCCGGATGCCCATGGCGAGGACGTCCTGCAGGGCCCAGCCGTCGAACCCGTTCACGTCGACGCCCACCGCCAGGTCGTGGACGATGCCGATCGACATCGCGCTCGCCGCGCCCGCGACGTCAGCGAGCTGCTCGTCGACGAGCAACTGGAGCCAGCAGAAGAACGCCACCCGGTCGGCGTGCGCGACACAGGCCGCGGCAACGTCCTCGCTGTCAGGGCACCGCAGCCCGCTCGGCCACTCCTGCCATCGCGGCCCGTGCAACTCAGCGAGGACACAGAAGACGCCGAACTGCTGCAGTGCGGGGCCCTGGGTCGCCATCCAGGCGGCCAGCTCCCCACGCCGGTGGACGGGCCACAGCAACTCCAGCGCGGCACGTTTCGCCGCCCAGGCGATGTCCCGGTCCACTCGGTCCGGCGGGTTGATGGGCTTGAGCCCATCCACCTGCGCCCGCAGGTCCGCTCCCGCCGAGCGGTACTCGGGTACGTCCTCGACCCGAAGCCACAGCGGCGACCGGAAGCGGCGGCTCGAGGGTGAGTAGGGCGACGGGTTCAGCGGGAGGACGGGCGTCTCGGCGTGGAGCGGGTTGACCAGGAGCAGGCCGGCACCGTCGGCCGCGGCGGAGGCCGCGAGGGTCCGCAGGTCCGCGTACTCGCCGACAGCCCAGGAACGCTCGCTGCGCATGGCATACAGCTGCAGCATCCAACCCCAGGCCCGGCCCACGGGTTGGGCGACCCGGTCAGGGGCGGCGATGACCGTCGCGAACGCGACCTGGTCGCCGCACCTCGCCTCGAGCCGGTGCCAGCCCGGCGCCACGGACGGGAGGCGGACGCGCCGCGCCACGACGTCCTGCCTGGCGTCGAGCTC
>JALYIZ010000088.1 GCA_030775505.1 Actinomycetota bacterium
CTCCACAACCGTGAGCCTGCTGACCGTCGCCGGTGCGCTGACCCTGCTCGCGGCGGGGCACCGGCGCCCGTCCGGCGTGCTGGGCGCGGCGCCGCTCGTCGGCTTGGGCGACCTGTCCTATAGCTGGTACCTCTGGCACTGGCCGGTCATCGTGCTCACTGGCGTGCTGTTCCCGGACACCCCGATCGCCTCCCTCGTGGCAGCGGTGGCCTCCCTGCTGCCCGCCTGGGTCGCCGCGCGAGCAGTCGAGAACCCACTGCGCAGGTCGTTTCCCCGACGCGGTCGCGCCGTAGCCCTGCTCACCGTGACCTGCGTCGCTGTCCCCCTGTCCGCGAGCGCCCTGCTCGGCACAGCAGCGTCGGCGGGCTGGTGGCAGCCCGGGCTTGCTGAGCTGGTCCGGTCCAGCCGGACCACCACGCTCGGCCGCGCCCTGGACTGCCTGGCAACGGGGACCGTCCCCGCGCGGGCACCCGCGCGCTGCACGCGCCTCGTGCCCGGCGCCCGGGGGACCGTCATGCTCGTCGGTGACTCCCATGCGGACAGCCTGTCCGACGGCGTCGTGAGTGCAGGAAACAGGCTGGGATACGACGTGGCGCTGCGGGCCGGTCGCGCGTGCCCGCTGACCGCGATCAGCCGGTTCACCACATCACAGATCCCCCGGTGCCCCGACTACGTGGACCAGGTCCTGAAGGAGATCGACCGCGTCCGGCCGGCCCTGGTGGTCATCGCCCACTCAAGCTGGGAGTACGAGCAGGAGCTCCGCGGCCGCACGGACCCCGACCCCGACGCGACCTGGGCCCGGGCGCTGCTCGCGACCGTCGAGCGAATCCGCGCGAGCGGGGCCAGCGTGCTGCTCGTCCAGGACGTCCCCCGCCTGGGACTGCGTCCCCAGCCGTGCCGCTTCGGGGCGGTTCGGCCCGTGGAGTGCTCAGTGACGCGCGCGGCGGTGGCTGAGCGTCAGGGGGCGGTGGCCTCAGCGGAGCGCCGTGCGCTGGCCGGCCTCCACGGGGTCCTCACCGCCGACCCGGCCAGTGTCCTTTGCGGCCCACGCGCGTGCGACGCGATCTTCGGGGACCGGCTGTTGTACGCGGACAACCAGCACCTCAACACCTTCGGCAGTCTGCGACTCGCGCCGGCGCTGAAGGACTGGATGGGCGCGGCGCTGCGTCTTAGCCGTACCTGAGGCCAGATCCGGGTGCGGGTGCCGGGCGCCAGGTCCCGCTGCCCGCATCCCAGCGCAGGGTGCCCGCCACCACCGAACGGATGCCGAACGCGACGGCGTGGGCGACCAGCCAGCTCGCCGTCGTCCACAGGGCACCGCCGCCCGAGGGGGTGAGGGCTAACGGCCTGAGCTCCGCCGCCGCGGCCGCCCGCAACTCGGCGTCACGCAGCGCGGGCAGGGTGCCGAGGTGCGCACAGGCCAGGCCGGCCGGGAACTCGCCCGTCAGCGTCCCGGCCAGTACACGCGCCTGCGACTCCCATTGGGCGTAGGCGCCCGGTGCGGCGGAGTGCTGGACAGCCTGGGCGGCCTCAGTGACCGCCAGGGTCTGCCAGCCGGCCACCTGCCGGAGCCGGCCGTAGAAGGCGGCGGCTGCCAGCCGTGGCACGAGGATGTCGGCCGGGGAGCCCCAGCCCTGCGAGGGCCGTTGCTGGAACAGGCCCAGCGAGTCGCGGTCCCCGAAGCGGAGGTTGCGCAACCCAGACTCCTGAAGCGCGGTCACCAACGCCACCGTCACTGCGTGGTCGGGCAATCCCAGACGCTTGCCCACGCCTGCGATCGTGGACGCGTTCTGCGCCTGCTCCGGCGAGATGACCAGACGGGTACGTCCCGGAAGGGCGGCGCTGCACTGCGGACCCGGAGGGGGGCTGCCCTGGCCACACCCCGCCAGCAGCAGGCTTGCCGAGAGGACAGGGGCGACAAAGGCGAAATGTCGACGCACGAGCCTCCGATCGGTCACAGTGTGCAGGTCACCTACCCCCAACAGACTCCGGAACGCCGATGAACGTGCCCAGGTGTGCGCGCAATCCGCGCCGGCTCAGGCATGCCGCGACCGTCGGCCTTCTCGTGCCGACGGTCCTGGCGGGCCTCACGATGATGCCCTCACCGGCGGCGAGCGCGGCGGTGTCGGGGGCAGCCGGGCTCGACCGGGCGCTGGCCCGGTGGGCCGATAGTCGCGGAGACACGTTGTCGGTGGGCGTCTACGACGAGGTCGGGCACCGCTGGTACGGCTACCGGATGTCAGCAACCTACGACGACGCCAGCACGGTCAAGGTCAACATCCTCGAGACGCTGCTCTGGCAGGCCCAGGCCCGCGGCCGGGGCCTCACCCCCGGCGAGCGGGCCCTTGCCGGGTCGATGATCCGGGTGAGCGACAACGCCGCAACCAACGTCCTCTGGGGCCTGGTCGGCGGCGAGGCGGGGGTTCTCGGCTACGACCTGCGGCTGGGTCTCACCCACACCACCTTCCACCGCGGGGCGTGGGGCCTGACGCGGTCGGACGTGGTGGACCACATCCGGCTGATCCGGGCGCTGCGGGATCCGGCCGGGCTCCTCGGCGCCCCGTACCGGCTCTACGCCTTGTCCCTCATGGGGCAGGTGAGCTCGGGGCAGGACTGGGGTGTCTCGGCGGGTCCCCAGCCCAACTCCCGCGTGGAGCTGAAGAACGGATGGCTGCCCCTGCCCGTGCACGGCTGGCGGGTCAACAGCATCGGTCACGTCTCGGGTTACGGCCGCAGCTATTCCATCGCCCTGCTCAGCATGGACAACCCCACCATGGGCTACGGCATCCAGACGCTGGAAGGGGCCTCGCGCCTGATCTGGTCGGCGCTCTACCCCACGCCGCGGCCCACGCCGCGGCCAGCCCCGAAGCCCAGGCCCGTGCCACGCCCGACGCCCGTCTCCACGCCCAGCAGTCCGGCTCCCAGCCCCCTTCCCAGTCCGTCGACAGCAGGTCCGACCGCCGCCGCTTCGAGCACCGCCACGCCGAGCACCGACCCGTCGGGCCCGACCTCGAGTTCTGCCCCGACCGCCCCGCCCGGCACCACGGACCCGACGCCGGCATCGTCAGCCGACCCGGCTCCCAGCGGGTAGCTCGAAGGCTCCCCCGGGCTCGGCGGCCAGGCGCGCCGACCTGCGCCGGCGCAGTTCGGTCAGCAGGAGCGCCGCGAGGACCGTCAGCTCGTTGGCAGCGGCGAGCCGCTGCATTGTCACCAGCGAGATCGGCAGGGTGAACAGCACCGCTCCAGCTGTCAGGGCCATCCCGACCCTGCGCCACCACTGCTCTGCGCTCAAGAACAGGCAGAGGGCGGCCGGGATGAGGTACCAGGGCCACAACACCGGGCCGAACAGCGCCACCTCGGCGAGAAGCAGGCCCACCGTGACGACCAGTTCCCGGCGGGCTGACGTCGCGAGCAGGGCGAGGGCCAGCACGACGGCGACCACCGTGCTGACGACCTGCAGCGCGCCGAGCAGGCTGGGGACCGGCCCACCGCCGAGCCGCTCGAGGCCCTCCAGTGCGGCCATGGTCACTGTCGTCGACGGGGTCAGCGGGTTCCAGACCGCCGCCGGGGTGGACAGCCCCCTCACCCACCCCCAGGGATCCACCCCGAGGGCAAGGGGGATCCCCAGCCCTACGACCCCGGCGGCAACAGCGTGAACGAGGGACACGCGAAGCCCGCGGTTGCGGGCCGTGCCGACGAGCAGCGCCGCAACGACGACAGCCGCGGTGACCTTGAGCTCGGTCGCGGCGACGGCGATCACGAGAGCTGCCAGCCCATGCCCCCGGACTGTCAGGAGGAGGCTGACGGCGACGAGGGCACACGTGACGGACTCCCAGTGGGCGCCGCCGACCGCGTGGAGGAGGGCCAGCGGGCTCGCCGCGACGAGCCAGAGGACCAGGGTGCGCCGGTCCGACGGGACGAGAGCCGTCGCGGCCCAGGTCGCGAGTGCCAGAGCAAGGACGGCGAGCACGCGCAAGGCCACCAGGCCGAGCACGGGCCGCGAGCCACCCAGGAAGGCTGCCAGGGACGACAGCCTGACGGCGATGGCTCCGTAGGGCGGGATGGAGTGCCGCCATAGCGGGTCCGTCGCTGCCAGGACGACGGAGTGCCGGCCGAGCGCCGCGATGGGGACCCGGTAGGGGTCCCACCCACGCTGGATGACGTCTCCCTGGGCGAGATAGGCATACACGTCACGCGAGAGCACGGGAGGGAGGAACGCGAAGGGGCCAGCCCAGCAGACCGCGACCGTGGCGGCCACGCGCGGACGCGTCCCCCGCAGCCGCATGAGCCATCCCAGGGCCAGCCAGCACAGCGTCAAGCCCGTGACGGCGGCGGCAAGAGGCAGGCGCGAGTCACGGGGGGTCGGCAGCCAGCCGGCCAGGTCACTTGAGGCCGTCCACCAGTCACCCAGCAGTCGACGGGCGCCGGCGCTCTGCAGTCGCGATGTCGCCAGCGCGACGCAGGCCGACAGGCCCAGACCCAGCAGCGCGAGCGCCACGCACGCCCTGCCACCCGCCGGCAGCACAGCCGAGGTTCGGGCACGCGCCGCCGCCCGTGCGAGGATTCCGGCGGTCGGGTCGGGGCCGGACCCCTGGTGCGCCACCGTCCCACCATCCTTCCCGGCGTCAGGGACCCGCGGTGTGCGGGTGCGGCCCGGGGGGCAATGATCCCAGACCTGCCCGCCCGTACCGAGGCGGCGCCGGCCGGTGACGAGGGACAGGAGAGCGACGTGGCGGGCACACCGGGGGCTCGTCGGCCCGGAGTCCCGGCGCGCACTCGGCTGGGTGTCGTGGGCGGACGGCTCGCGGGGGCCGCGTCCAGGGTCACCGGCCGCGGGGGCGGTGGCACGCTTCCCGGGCGGGTCCTGCTCACCGTCGCACCTGACGCCGTGGCGCAGCTAGGAGCCGGACTGCCCGCCGCCCTGGTCTCGGGTACCAACGGCAAGACCACCACGACACGACTGCTCTTCGCCGGCCTGTCGGGGCCGGACCGGCAGGTACTCAGCAACCACGACGGAGCCAACCTGCACACAGGACTGGCCACCACGCTCGCGCGTCGACTGCGGGAACCGTTCGACGCCGCGGTCCTGGAAGTGGACGAGCTGGCTCTGCCGGCCGCCGTCAGTGCGTTGGTGCCGGCCGTCGTTGTCCTGCTGAACCTCACCCGCGACCAGCTCGACCGGGTCAGCGAGGTGGCCCGCCACGTTCCTCGCTGGCGCGACGCCCTCGCGGGAGCGCCGGGGACGCATGTGGTCGCCAATGCCGACGACCCGCTCGTCGTGGCGGCAGTCCTCGGGGCCCGGCCTGGCAGTGAAGGGGTGACCTGGGTCGCAGCCGGCCAGCGCTGGCTCGCCGACGCGGTCTTCTGCCCGATCTGCGCCTGCGCGTGGGCTCCCCCCGCCGGTGACGGTGGGTTCACCTGCAGCTCGTGCTCGTTCCGGCGACCTTTGCCCGACGCCAGGGTCGTCGGGAACCGGTTGGTGTGCGGCGACGGGCGCAGCTTCGAGGTACGACTCGCCCTTCCCGGTCAGGCCAATGTCGGCAACGCCTGTCTCGCTGCGCTGGCCGCGGGGCGGCTCGGCGTGCCACTCGAGACCGCCCTGGAGCGGATGTCGGCGATCACCGACGTCGCCGGCAGGTATCGCGTCGTCGAGGTGGACGGCCGCGCGGCCCGGCTTCTGCTCGCCAAGAACCCAGCCGGATGGTCAGAGGCCCTGGCCCAGCTCGATGGCTCCGAAGAGCCCTGTGTCGTGGCGATCAACGCCCAGGCAGCCGACGGGACCGACCCTTCGTGGCTGTGGGACGTGCCGTTCGAGCAGCTGCGTGGGCGCCGGGTCGTCGCCGCGGGCGAGCGGGCGGATGACGTGGCCGTCCGGTTGTACTACGCGGAGGTTGACTGCCGCACGGTCCCCGACCTGGTCGAGGCCATCCGGGCGTGTCCACCAGGGTCGTGCAATGTGCTGGCCAACTACACAGCTTTCGCGCAGCTGCGCCGGCGCATCGAACGCGACAGCGGACGGAGCGGCCGATGAGCGAGTCGGCGCTCCGGCTGGCCGTGCTGTTCCCCGAGTTGCTGGGCACGTACGGGGACGGGGGCAACGTCACCGTGCTCGAGCGTCGCCTGCGGTGGCGGGGGTTCGGTTGCGAGGTGGTCCGGGTGAGCCTCGGGGCACCGATCCCCATCGACTGCGACCTGTACCTGCTCGGCGGAGGGGAGGACGACGCCCAGAGCCTGGCGATGCAGGGCCTGCGGGACAGCCCCGGCCTGACCACCGCCGTGGCCAGGGGGGCGACCGTCTTCGCTGTCTGCGCCGGACTGCAGTTGCTCGGCACGACCTTCATGACGACCCGGGGGGGTGAGGAGACTGGCTTGGGCCTGCTCGACGTTGCCACCAGGCGGCGGCGGGTCCGCGCAGTGGGCGAGGTGGTCGCCCTCCCCGAGCCGGATCTCGCGGGGGCGCCCGAGAACGGCCTTCCGGCGTTGACCGGCTTCGAGAACCACGGGGGCGGGACCGTCCTGGGGCCGGCGGCGCGACCGCTCGCCCGCGTGGTCTCCGGTGTCGGCAACGGCGGCGTCGAGGACGCCGCGTCGGGGGGGACGCGGTGGGAGGGTGCCGTGCAGGGCGGGATCGTCTCGACGTACCTGCACGGACCGGTGTTGGCGCGCAACCCTGCTCTGGCTGACCTGCTGCTGACGCGCGCGACGGGGTCCGCCCTTCCCGACTTACCCTCGCCACCGGTCGAGGCCCTGCGCAGGCGGCTGCTCGCCGCGCACTGAGCGCCCCGCCGGGGCAATGCACAGGTGACGTTCAGGAAACGTTCAGGCGCCGCGCCGACGTGCCCGCAGGTTCTCGTGCGAGGCACCACTAGGCTCGCCGCGAGACTGCTGTACAACTGCTGGATCACCGAACTGGGAAGCTGCTTCACGCTCCTCCCGCTGGACCTCTATCGCGAGCTCGATGTGCGCGCCAACGGGTCCGGCATGGAGGTCGAGCTCACCGCAAAGCTGCTACGACGCGGGATACGACGCGGGATCCGTCCCTGTGCCATCCCCGTCAGCCTGCGGTCGGCCGGCCACGACGAGCGCGCGAAGCCGACGTGGAGGGACGGCGTGGCCGCCTTGTGGATCCTGACCCGAGTACGGGTCCGGAGGACCTGAGGGTGGAGTCGAGTTCCCTCGTCCCGGTCGAGGCCGTCACCCGACGCCCACGACCGCGCTGGCACCGACACGCCATCGGCATGGCTGTTCTCGCCGGCTTCGTCGGGGCCAGCCTGGAGCTGTCCAGGACGCTGATCGCCCATCCAGGGGCCCGGCAGTACGGCGGCCAGGACCCGATGATCTTCCTGTGGTGGTTGCGTTGGGTGCCGTACGCAATCTCCCACGGCCTGTCCCCGCTGCACAGCGACTGGTTGAACTACCCCTACGGCGTCAACGGCCTCTGGAACACCTCCATGCTCCTGCTGGGGCTGGTCTGTACGCCTCTCACGCTCACGATCGGGCCGCTGGCCACCTTCAACGTCCTGCTCACCCTCGCGCCTGCGCTGTCCGGCTGGGCGTGCTACCTGGTCGCCCGCCGGTTGTTCGCCCACACGCTGCCCGCCGTCATCGCCGGCCTGCTGTACGGGTTCTCGCCGTACATGGTCGGCCAGACCGCCGGCCACCTACAACTCACGTGGGCGTTGTTCCCCCCAGTCTTCCTCCTGCTGTGCGTCGAACTGTTGCGCGACCAGCGCCCGCGGCCGTGGCTGCTAGGACTGGCGATGGGCACCGCGGTCTCCCTTCAGCTGTGGACCGGCGAGGAGCTGCTGGCCTCGGCCGCAATCGTGGCCGCGATGACCACGCTCATCCTGGTCGCCATCTACCCGGACGAGGCCCTCCGCCGGTTCCGCTACGCCGCTGTCGCCCTGGCCTGCGGAGCGGGGAGCGCCCTGGTGCTCACCGGGCCCGCCCTGGCCGAGCAGTTCCTGGGTCGCAACGCGATCAAGGGACCGGTCCAGCACAACCTGCCAGGAGCCGACCTCCTCGCGCCCTTCGTGCCGACCCACCTGCAGGCCCTGCACTTCGCGAGCGCCTCCCTCATCAACCGCGTCGATGGGACCAACCTGTCCGAGCAGACCAGCTACCTCGGTCTGCCGTTGATCGCCCTGCTGATCGGCGCGGCCTTCGCGCTACGCCGGACCCGTCACCTCTGGTATGCGGTGCCGTTGCTGATCTCCTTCGTGCTGATGCTCGGGCCACACCTGGTTCTTGCCGGGCACGACACGCATCTGCCCCTGCCATGGATCGTGCTGCGACGGCTGCCGGTGGTCTCCAGCATCATCCCGGTGCGCCTGTGCTTGTACGTCTTCCTCTTCGGGGGGTTGCTTCTCGGCGCGTGGCTCGACACGCGCATCACCCAGGCGCGCGCCGACGGCCGTCGGCTGCGCTCGGGCCTGCCCGCGTGGACGCCGAGCGCCGCCCTCATCGGTCTGGCCCTGCTGCCAGTCGTGCCCATCGCGCCGTTGCGGGCTCTCCCGATCTCCCGGCCGGCCTTCTTCGGTTCCGCGGCGGACCTCGCGCGGTTACCCGCCGGCTCGGTCGTCCTCGTTACGCCGTATGCCAGCCCCTCGACGGCCCAGGCCATGTGGTGGCAGGCCGACGCCGCGATGCGTTTCAAGATGCCGGGCGGGTACTTCCTCGCGCCCAACGAGCTCGGTGACGCAGCCTTCGGCCGGGCATCAGGACCTACCGCCGCCATCATCCGCGACATTGCACGTGGACTGCGGCCGCCGACGCCGGACGCGCCCCGGCTGGCCGAGGCGCGCGCAGAGCTCGCCTCACGCCCGTACGACGCGATCATCGTGGGCCCGATGCACTACCAGCTCAGTGCCGCCAGGTTTGTGAAGGACCTGACGGGAGTACACGGGGACCTGCTCGACGGGGTGTGGCTGTTCCGCCTGCCCAAGTGACCCGGGCAGGCGGAACAGCAACCTCACGCTGTCGCCGTCGGGC
>JALYIZ010000089.1 GCA_030775505.1 Actinomycetota bacterium
CGCGACCACCACCGCCTCGTCGTCGTCGGTGAAGTCGTCCGCACCGCGCTTTTCCGTGAGGTAGAGGTTGCCGAAGACGGCCTGGCCGACGCGGACCGGGACCCCGAGGAAACTGCGCATCGGCGGATGGGCCGCCGGGAAACCTGACGATGCTGCGTGCGCCGCCAGCTCCGGCAGGCGTAGGGGCCGGGGGTCCCTGATCAGCTGCCCCAGGACCCCGTGACCCGTTGGGGGGGGCCCGATGGTGCGCAGCGTCGACTCGTCCATCCCGACCGTGATGAATTGCGACAACCCCTCGCCACCCTCGTCGACGACACCGAGGGCGCCGTACGTGGCATCCACCAGGGTGACCGCGACTTCGACAATTCGGCGCAGCACGACCTGGAGATCGAGGTCCGAACCGACCACGAGCACGGCGTCGAGCAGCCTGTTGACGCGGGTCCGGGCCGCGACTACCTCGGCGTCGAGACGGCCCTGGCGACCGCTAGTTGGCCCGTCGTCGTCGCGGGATGTGACGTTCGGCCCTGCCATCGCCGGACCTTTCACTCTGCCCCGGAACACGCCTGCCTGGTCGCATGGTCGCAGGCGGCCGCACGAGCCGCATAGCGAAGGGAACAACCCATGCACCGCAAGAGCTTCGACGCACTGTTGTCAGCCGCGGGACTGGTGGTGGCCACCGTGGTCCTTGCCGCCTCGGGACTGCTGTTCTGGGGCCACAGCTTCGTGGCGTCCAACGTCCACTCGCAACTGGCGGCCCAGCGGATCTTCATGCCTCCCGCCGGCTCGCCCGCGCTCGCTGACCCGGCTGTCGGCCCCTACCTCAACCGCTACGCCGGGCAGCAGATTGTCAACGGGGACCAGGCCCGTGCGTACGCGGACCACTTCATCGCGGTGCACCTGCGCGCGTCCGGCGGCGGTCGCACGTACGCCGAACTCAGTGCCGCGGCGCAGGCCGCGCCCACCGACACGGCGCTCGCGGGCAAGGTCGCCTCGTCCTTCCGCGGCGAGACCTTGCGTGGGCTGCTGCTCAACGCCTATGCGTTCGGGAAGATGGGCCAGCTCGCGCTGGTCGGCGCGCTCGGGACGCTGTTCGGCGGCCTGATCCTGCTCATCCTGACGGCGCTGGGCATCCGGCATGCCCGGCACACGCCGATGGACGTGCCGCTCCATGTGCCCGGCTGGCACCCGGAGCAGCTGCCCGCCAGCTGAGCTCGCATGCCGGAAGACCCACGGGCGCGCGGGGGTCTTCCGGCATGGTGGGATGCGGGATCGGCGTACCGCCGGTCGAGAGAGAGGCAGGGCCGTGGAGGCAGGTGCCGTCACGCGCTCCCTCAGCCTCCCGCCGGAGCCGCACAGTGCCGGCCGCGCCCGTCGGTTCCTCGCCGAGCTGCTCGTGGAGATGGGCCGAGCCGACTGGCTGGAGAGTGCGCTCCTCGCGGTGAGTGAGGTCGTGACCAACTCGGTACTTCACGCGCGAACGTCGCTGACGGTGACCGCCTCGGTCGACCAGCAACGACTGCTCGTCGAGGTGCGCGACGAGAGCCCGGCCCTGCCGTCGGAGCGTCACTACGACGCCACCGCCACGACGGGCCGTGGGATGACCCTCATCCAGTCGGTAACCGACTCCTACGGGGTCTCCCACCACCCACGAGGTAAGGGGGTCTGGTTCGTCATCGGCGACGGGACGGGGCCCGCGGACGACCCCGAAGACCAGCGGCCCGCGGATCCGGCCGGGCGCATGGTCGCCCTCGAGGGAATGCCCCCCTCGTTGTGGCTCGTGGCGCGAGAGCAGCACGACGCGCTCCTGCGCGAGCTGGCCTTGGTGCAGGGGGTTCCGGAGGACCAGAGGCTGGCCGACACCGACCGCGCACGGAGGTTGATCTCCGAAACCCTCGACCGCCGCCTCGCGGAGCTGCCCGAGCCCGCGGGAGCGGGGTTCCTCGAGGTGCTGCCCACCGTCGACCTGACCTTCGAGGTGCCGGCCGGGACCGAACACTCCTTCGGTGTGATGCAGGACGTGCTGGACGAGGCAGAACGCCTGGCCCGCGAGGGCCTGCTCCTCGCCCGGGCCGGACTCCCGGAGGTCATCGCCCTGCGCGACTGGGCCTGCGAGCAGGTGATCGCCCAACTCGCCGGTTCACCGCCCCGACGCTGGCCCGGCACCGACGCGGAACGCTTTGCGAGGGAGGTCCAGAAGGTCGGGACCCGGGCCTGGGACGCCGACCTGGTCCGCGCGTCGAAGACAAGCGTGGTGGCAGCCGACGAGGCCAACCGGATCATCGCGGTGAGCGCGTCACTCGCCGCGCTGCTCGGCTGGCGGCCCGACGACCTCGTTGGACGCCGGGTCATCGTCCTGGTGCCGCCCCGGTTCCGCGAGGCACACGTCGCCGGGTTCACCCGCCACCTGGTCACCGGCGCCACGCGCGTGATGGGCACCGAGGTGACCTTGCCTGTCCTGCGGGCGGACGGGACGGAGATCACCTGCACCCTGCTGATCGAGCAGGTGGCGACCGCCGAAGGCAGACATGTGTATGTCAGCTGGATCTCACCGCTACCGCCCCCCGCTGCATGAGAGGCTCCTCCGCAGCGCACAGGGGCGGAAGGTTGGCCGGCACAGGCGACGGCGGTATGACGAGGACGACGGAGGTGGCATGGCCAGGGAGGCGGCGGGCGCTGCCCGGTCGGCCCAGCCAGCCGACGTGCTGAGCGTGCTCCCCGCCCCGTTGGCCGAGCGGCTGTCGCTGGGCAGCCTGGGACTCGACGGGCTCGTCGAGTGCAGCGAAGGCATCCGGCTGGCGACGGCAGGGACCGGCTCGCTCGAGCAGGCCGCCCAGCGGATCACCGACTTCCTGCACACCACGTTCGTCGACGGCGACCGGTCCGCCTGCGTGCTGACCCGGGTGTTCGCGACCGCCCGCACCGGCGAGCTCAGCGGTGACCTCGCAGCCCAGGTCATCGACGCGCGGGCGGAGGACCCGTGCCTGGTGCTGCTCGCCACCACCGGCGACCTGCCGCAATGGCGCGACCGGCGCCAGTCGGCCGGCCACCAAGTCATCAACCTGGCCGGCAACCGCCCTGGAGACCCCCTCGCCGGGCTGCCGATGGTCAAGGGCCTGTTCGGCAAGTTCGGCGTAGTGCCCACCGAGCTCGGAAGCTCCCCCAGCGGGCTGGCGTTCACCGACTTCGGGGTCTTCCACGTCGAGACGGCGCTGGGCAGCCCGTCGCTGCCGGCGCAGGACTTCGTGCGCGAGCATGGCGTCCGTTCAGTCATCGGGTTCGGCTGCGCCCTGCCGGACGGCCGGGTGATCGCAGTCCTGCTGTTCAGCCGGGTGACCATCACGCCGGAGAAGGCTGACCTGTTCCGAACCCTCGCCGTGAGCCTGCAGCTGGCCCTGGTCCCGCTGTCGGGGGCGCCGCTGTTCGCCGGGGACCCCGCCGGTCGCCCATCGCCGCCCGCCCTGATCGACGCCGCCAATCGCCGGGCCCTCGACCAGCTGGTGACCGTCCTGGGCGGGACGGTCCGCAGCCAGGCTCGCCAGCTCAGCATCGAGGCTGCCGTCGTCGAGGAGCTGCGACGGCTCGGGTCGGAGCTGGCCGGAGAGCTCGAACTGGACCATCTCGTGGACCACGTGGTGCACGCGGCGGTCCGGACGACGGGCGCAGCGTTCGGGGCCTTCTTTTACAACTCGGTGACCGCCGACGGCGAGTCCTACCTCCTCTACTCGCTGGCCGGGGCGGACCGCAGCCAGTTCGAAACCTTTCCGATGCCGGGGCCGACCGCGATCTTCGCCCCCACGTTTCGGGGCGAGGGCGTCATCCACTCCGACGACATCACGCAGGACCCTCGGTATGGGCACAACGACTACGGCGGCATGCCGCCCGGGCACCTTCCGGTCCGGAGCTATCTCGCGGCCCCCGTGATCTCACGCGATGGAGAGGTGCTGGGGGGGTTGTTCCTGGGACACCCCGACGAGGGGGTGTTCAGTGTCCGGGCCCAAGCCCTCCTGGTCGGGCTCGCCGGGCACGCGGCCGTCGGGATCGACAATGCTCGCTTGTTCACCGAACAGCGACAGGCCGCGGTCGCGCTCCAGCACAGCCTGCTGCCGGGAGACCTGCCCGCCCGTCCGGGCTTGGACTTCTCGGCGCACTACCGGCCCGGCGCTGCCGGATCAGCCACCCTTGTGGGGGGCGACTGGTACGACGTGGTCCCGCTCGCGGACGACCGGAGCGCGCTCGTCATCGGCGACGTCATGGGCCGGGGGGTGCGCGCGGCAGCCGCCATGGGCCAGCTCAGGACCGCACTACGGGTCCTCCTCGCCAGCGGTCACCCGCCGGACGCCGCGCTGCAGACCCTCAACGGCCTGCTGCACGACCTTCCCGACGAGCGGATCGCCACCTGCGCCGTGGGCATCTACGACCCGGCCAGGCATACCCTCGAGATCGCCAGCGCCGGCCATCTCCCGGTGCTCGTCTGCCGACCGGGCGACGACCCCGAGTACCTCGGCGTGGACCCCGCGGCCCCGCTCGGTGCGCTCGGCGACGCCGCTGCCGTGCTGACCGTGCCCTTCCCGCCGGGATCCCGACTGTTGATGTTCACCGACGGCCTTGTCGAGCGGCGGGACGAAAGCATCTCGGCCGGGCTCGGGCGTCTGCTCGCCCATGTCGCCGGAGCTGAGGATGCCTTGGAGCTCGACACCCTGATCGGGGCGATGCTCTCGGAGGGACAGGACGACGACACGGCTGCCCTGCTCGTTCGCGCAACGGCGACCGCGGGCTAGGCGTCCCTCCGCCGCATCGCGCCGGCGGCCGCCACAAGGGCCACCGCTGCGTACCCACAGAAGACGGCAAAGCCCACCCACGGTGACAACGCCGTGGGATCGGGATGCACCGCCGTGATCGACTGGCCTGCGCTGCCCGGCAGGTACTTGTCGATGGCTGAGGACCAGCTCGACGGCAGGAAGTGCACGATGATGGGAAGCACGAACAACAGCCCGAACAGCGAGGAGATGCCCGCCGCGGTGTTGCGCAGCAGCGCACCGAGGGCGACGCCCAGCACACCGACGGCGGTCAGATAGAGCGCGGCCCCGATGACCGCCCGGGCTACGCCGGGCGCTCCCAGCGTGGTCTCGAGGTGCTTGCCGGAGAAGATGGACTGACCAATGAGGAAGGCGCCGAGGGCGGCGGGCACGGTCAGCACCAGCGTCGTGGCGGCGAACACGAAGGTCTTGGCCCACAAGACCGGGAGCCGGTGGGGCACAGCCGCGAAGGTCGCCCGGATCATGCCTGTGGCGTACTCGCCGGTGACCAGCAGGACGCCGAGCACTCCGATCGCGAGCTGAGCGAGGAAGATCCCGGCGAGGCTGCGCGTGGTCGGGTCGAAGCCGATCGCATCGCGCGGGTCGCGCGGTGGCCAGTGGGCAACCGTCACCGAGGGCACGAGGACCGACAGCCCGACGATGAACACCACAGCCGCCAGCAGGGAGAACACCGTCGACCGCAGCGAACGGAGCTTGGTCCATTCCGAGACGACGACACGCGCCTGCGTGACGCGGTGGCCGCTGCCGCCGCTGGCCCGGTTGAGGGTGGTGGCGGTCATCGGCTGGCACCCTTGCTGTCGACGGGGGTGGCGCCGTGGTACTCGACGGCGTCGCGGGTCAGGTCCATGAAGGCCTCCTCGAGCGAGGCCTGGCGGGGAGAGAGCTCCAGCAGGGTGATCCCGGCGCTCGATGCCGCGACACCGATCTGGTCGGAGGTGAGACCACTGACGAGCTGGCCGGTTTCGTGGTCGCGCACGCTCACATCGGGGGCGCGAAGCAGGGCGGAGAGGCCGGCGGGATCGTTCGTGCGCACGTAGACCACGTTGGAGGACGCCGCTGCGATGACGTCGGCCACGCTGGTGTCGGCGATGAGCCGGCCCCGGCCGATCACGATGAGGTGCTCAGCCGTCTGCGCCATCTCGCTCATCAGGTGGGAGGAGACGAAGACGGTCCGGCCCTGCGCGGCGAGGTCCTTGAGCAGGTCACGGATCCAGCGGATCCCCTCGGGGTCCAGGCCGTTGACGGGCTCGTCGAGGATGAGCGTCTGCGGGTCGCCCAGCAGAGCCGCCGCGATCCCGAGGCGCTGGCCCATGCCCAGCGAGAAACCGCCGGCGCGCTTGCGGGCGACGTCGCCCAGTCCGACGAGGTCGATGACCTCGTCAACCCTCCGGCGTGGGATACCGCTGGTCTGCGACAGGCACAGCAGGTGGTTGTAGGCCGAGCGCCCGGTGTGGATCGAGCGCGCCTCAAGCAGCGCGCCAACCTCGTGCAGCGGGTCGGCATGACCGGCATAGGGCTTCCCGTTGACCGTCACCGAGCCCGCCGTGGGGCGGTCCAGTCCCAGGATCATGCGCATCGTCGTCGACTTGCCGGCCCCGTTGGGACCGAGGAAGCCCGTCACGATGCCCGGCTGCACAGTGAAGGTGAGGTCGTCGACAGCGGTCTTCTCCCCGTAGTGCTTGGTCAAGCCGCGTGCCTCGATCATCAGGTCTCCGTCGTCGGGCGTGCCGGTGTCGTCGGCGTCATGGTGGACGGACCCTGCTGAGAACGCGCTGAGACCGCTCGTCCGTACGATCGGCGCACCCCCGCGCCCGGCCGAAGGAGTCCACCCGTGCGTCGCCCCCTCAGCCGCGAGCGGATCCTGCAGGCCGCGCTCGAACTCATGGACGCCGAGGGCCTGGAGACGCTCACGATGCGCCGGGTGGCCGCCGACCTGGGTGTCGAGGCCATGTCGCTCTACCACCACGTGCCCAACAAGGACGGCATCCTCGAAGGAGTCTTCGACCTGGTCATCGCCAAGGCCGACCTCCCCACCGGTGCAGTGACGGCCGCGCAGTGGATCCAGGGGGCTGCCGACAGCTTTCGCCGCCTCGCCGTCGAGCACCCCCGGATCTTCCCGCTCCTGACCAGCCGCCCGATCCCCCTCACTGACGAGGCGGCTGCCGAGCCCCTTGAGGCCGGACTCGCCGCCTTCGGCCGGCTGGGCCTCTCGGCCAGTGAGGCCTATGCAGCGGTTCAGGCGGTGTCGGTGTCGCTGCTGGCGATCGGGCTGCTGGAGAGCCAGCTGCTACTCGACCCGGACCCGAGTGCCGCCTCCCGCGTCGCCGAAGTCTCGACGGAACGCTTCCCCCTGCTGCATGCCCTGCCGGACCTGGAGCTGGATCCGGGCCTGGTCTGGTCCTGCCTCGTGACGGCTCTCGTGCGCGGTTTCGGGACCGGTCTTGACGGTCGCGGCCATACGGCGTAAGGTTGCCTTACAACGTAAGTTCGGCCCCGAGGAAGAGGTCCGCATGTCCCTGCAGGATGTCGTGTCAGCCAAGGCCAGCGAGCTCGACGTTCCCGGCGTCGCGGTGGGCGTCATCCACGCGGGCGCGGACGAGTACGCCTTCCACGGCGTCACCAGCGTCGAGAACCCGCTCCCCGTCAACGCCGCCACGTTGTTCCAGGCCGGGTCCACCACGAAGACGTTCACCGCGACGGCCTTGATGCGTCTGGTGGAGCAGGGCCGGGTCGCCCTCGACGCCCCGGTGCGGACCTACGTACCGGAGCTGTCGCTCAAGGACGAGAGCGTTGCCGCGGCCGTGACGGTCCTTCAGCTCCTCAACCACACCGCCGGCTGGTCCGGCGACCTGATGGACAACACCGGCGATGGTGACGACGCGCTGGCTCGTTACGTGGAGCGGATGGCGACTCTGGAGCAGGTCAGCCCGCTCGGGGCCACAGTGTCCTACAACAACGCCTCCCTCTGCCTCGCGGGGCGCGTCATCGAACACGTCACCGGGCAGACGTTCGAGCAGGCCGCGCGCGACCTGCTGCTCGATCCCTTGGGGATGGCGGACAGCTACTTCTTCCCCAGCGAGGTCATGACACATCGGTTCGCCGTGGGTCACAACCAGAAGCCGGACGGCACCATCCACGTGGCTCGCAACTGGGCCCTGCCACGGGCTGTCGCGGCCGCGGGCGGGATCACCGCCACCGTCGCAGACCAGCTCGCGTGGGCCCGGTTCCACCTGGGCGACGGGACGGCGGCGGACGGCACGCGACTGCTGTCGACGGAGCTTCTGACGCAGATGCAGCAGCCGTGCGCCGACATGGCAGGCAGCGCCCTGGGCGACCACGTGGGAATCAGCTGGCTGCTCAAGGACGTCGGCGGGGTGCGGCTGGTCAGCCACGGTGGCACGACCAACGGCCAGCATTCGGCCTTCGTCCTGGTGCCCGAGCGGCAGTTCGCGATCACGAGCATGACCAACTGCGGTCCCAACGGCCCACAGCTCAACGACGCCGTGCTGGCCTGGGCGCTCGAGCATTACCTGGGTGTCGTCGAGCCCGACCCGCTACCGGTGACGCTCTCCGACGCCGAGCTCGCCCCCTACACCGGCACGTACGAGACCATCGCCGCCAGCGTGGACGTCGCGGCCGACGCCGGTCGTCTGGTGCTGCGCGTGCAGATCAAGCCGGGCGCGCTGGCGGCGCTGACCGAGGCCGGCGAGGAAGCCGCGGACGCCCAGCCACCCATCCCGGTCGGATTGATCTCAGGCGCTGGCGACCGCTACATCGTCCCCGACGGGCCGGCCAAGGGCATGCGGGGCTACTTTGCCCGCAACGAGCAAGGTGAGATCGTCGGCGTCCACCTCGGCGGACGGATGGCCGAGAAGGTGCGCGGCTGACCCGACGGGGTGGGTCACAGACGTAGCGTGGATGGTAGGCGAGCAGTCGGAGGCGGCATGTCGGCACGGTCACGTCGGAACGCGCTCCTCGCGCTGGTCGCCTGCTGTCTGGTCGCGACCGCGTGCGGCTCCACGGCCCAGCGCACCACGGCGACCGGTGGCGACTCTGCTGCGGCTGTCGGCAGTGACGGGCTCGGCACGGCCGGGATCGCGGCGGCCCAGAGCCCCGGTGC
>JALYIZ010000090.1:0-5786 GCA_030775505.1 Actinomycetota bacterium
AAGAGCTGCTGGCCGACCACGACACCCGTGAAGGCGCCGGCGAGCAGGAAGGGTCCGTAGGGCACCTTCGTCTTACGTCCCGCTTTGCCCAGCGCGATCAGCACAAGACCGTAGAGGCCTCCGTACAGGAATCCCAGGAACGTCCCCACTCCCCAGGCTCCCCAGCTCACCCATCCCGTGTACAGACCGAGGACCCCGGCGAGCTTCACGTCACCGAAGCCCATTCCCGCGGGATAGGCGAACCGGAGCGCGAAGTAGAGGGAGTACAGGGCCACTCCCCCGAGCAACGCCCGCCCCCACTGCCCGGCTCCATGGGGACCCAACAGGCCTGTGGCCAGCAGGACCACGGCGATCGGGTACGAGGGAAGCACCAGCGAGTTCGGCAGCCGATGCGTGTCGATGTCGATGAGGGCGAGGGCCAGCCCCACGGCTGCCAGGTACAGGAAAGCCGGCACGACGGGATCGGCCCCAAAACGTAGCGCCACAGCGACGAAGAGCAGGGCAGTGGCGGCCTCGACCAGGGGGTAGCGGACGCTGATCGGCATCGAGCAGTCCCGGCACCTGCCCCTCAAGACGAGCCACCCCAGCACAGGCACGTTGTCCCGGGACCGGATGGGCTTCCCACAGCCAGGACACGCGGAGGGCGGTCGCACGACCGACTCGCCGCGCGGTACCCGCCACACCACGACGTTGAGGAACGAGCCGATGGCCAGGCCGAGAACTCCGCATCCGGTGACCAGCAACGCCGTCATCCGAGCAGGCTAGGCCCCCACACCGGTCAGCCGCCGCCCCGGTCCTCTGAGACGTTGGCGATGCCACTGGCCGGCTGGACGGGCGGTGCGTTCCACTTCTGCCGCAGGGACGCGTCGCAGGTCTCGACGGTAATCTCCGAGGCGCCAGCGTTGGCATCGAAGACCGTTCCCGACGCCGCGAGGCACTGACCCGTCGACTGGCTGATGAGGTTGTAGGACGCCGCGTAGTTGCCGGTGATGGCTCCAGTGGGATGCCAGAGCTGGTTGCTCTGGTTGCTGACGCAGGGCTTCGTCGTCACCAGGTTGCCGGACGACGGTGCCTGGACGCAGTAGGTCGTGCCTCCTGTGCTGGTGCTCACCGTCCCGTATCCGCCAGACACGACCGTGTACGTCCACGTCTGGTTGAACGTCAGCTGACTGCTGTCCGGCGACTGCTTGCACGGGTAGTCGATCAGGTGGTCGGCGTTGACGTTCTGTCCCGTGATGTCCAGGCAGCGGCCGAACTCGAAGTAGTTCACGTACTGCTTGGTAGGCGATCCAGGGATGCCCGAGGTGTTGCCACCGGCCTTACCGGCGCCGACCTGCGGATCTGGGTTCCACGCGGTGAAGCCGGTTGTCCCGCCGTTGCACGGGGTCATAATCACCGCCGCACCTGAGACGGCCACTGTCGTGTCGTTGGCGGACGCAGGCTGGAGGCACTCGCCACCCGAGCCGTTGGTCACCGTTCCGTTGTCGAGCGCAGTGGAGAAGTGACCGTTGTCGTTGAAGCCCCATTCCTGCTTCTGCTGGGTGGAGCTGGCATAGGGGTAAGTGGAGCTGCCCACCGCACCCGTGCCGGTGCAGGCCTGCAGAGTCGCGCTCGAGCCAGCCGTGCTGGGCTGCTGGACGCAGAGCGACAGTGTGGGATCCCCGCCGTACAGGATCGACAGGTCATTGCGGTACTGCCAGGTCTGGCGGGGCGAACCGAGGGCCAGGCAGGGCTGCATCGTCATGGTGGTTCCCACGGACGGCGCGCTGCCCGCATCCATACAGAGTCCGGGGTCAGTGGACCCGCTGCGCCCCGGGGTCCCGAACTCGATCATCCGGCCGCCAGCCGAGTTGGTGTTGCTGGTCGAGAACTGGTACGTCGCATGCACGGCACGGTTGCCGCTTGTGGCGTGGACTCCGGCCACGGGCGCTCCTGACCCGTGGGTCTGGATGAACGCGTAGTACGGGACCGCTGTCAGCGGGCAGGACATCTCCTGCGTCGACAACCAGGTGAGGTCGTGTCCCGTCGGATCCGCGAGGTAGTACGCCAGTGACGAGGTGTAGGCAGGTGCACCAGGTCCGTTGCTGACCGGTCCGGTGTAGGTGGACCCGTCCGCCGTCACCGACGACTGGCCGTTGGCGGTGAACGTGGCGCCGCCAGGGGTGCACGGCAGCGCGAGCAGGCTGCCCCGACCTCCCGAGTCCGTCGCCGTCCGCAGCTGACTGACCGCGATTTCAAGCCCAGCCTCCGCGGCGTTGATGGTGCGGACCTGCTTGCGCTGCAGCAGGGTGGGCTGGACCTGGCTGAGCACGACGCCGGCGATGGCGACGCTGACACCGGCGACGATCAGGATGAGCATGATCGTCAGGATGATGGCGAAGCCGCCCTCGGCGTCCTCACCGGCGAGTCGGTGCTGGAACCGCGCGCGCAAGGTCGCGGGCTTGGATCGCTTCGTCATGGTCGACCAATCTCGGCGCAGATCCCCGTCGGCGGAGTTGTCGAGGACGTGTTCTCGGCGGTGAGGCTGACTTGCGTGGCCGTTCGGCTGTAGGGGTTGCCCTGCTTGTCCACAAACGTGACGGTCAGCTGCTGGCGGCCTGAGATGAGCGCACCACCAGGCGCCAGCGCAAAGACCGCGCCGGTCGGTGGCTGGTCAATGGTGACCGCCTGCGTACTCCAGGCGGTCGCGGTCGGCGTGGCATTCCCGGTCAGCGGGGGCTGCCACGTGCGGTACTGGAGCCGCCGACCCGGGATGTCCAGCCGCCACTGGTAGCAGGTCTGCTGGCCTCCTTTGTCCCCCTCACGCCATTCCACGTAGGGGTTGCCGTCGGTCCCTGTTCCCGGCGTGTTGACCGCGTTGGCGTACCGCGCCTGCCGGTCCAGCAGGGCAAGGACCTTCCTGTTGGCGTCGAGCTCGTTGGCGTTCCCCTGCTCCTTGCGCACGTCGCTGAGCATGCTGGTGGTCGCGGTGGCGAAGATAGCAATGAAGATCGCGAAGATGAAGGCGCTCGTCAGCAGCTCGAGGAGAGTGAATCCCTCGTCAGAGGAATCCCCGATCGGCAGCCTCTGGTCGGACGTCACGTTGACTGCACCGAGATCGAGGTGGAAGACGTGCCCCCGTCAGGGTTGGTGACCGTGAACGTGATGGTGTTGGTGCCGGCGGGAGCGGCCCAGGTGTAGTTGACCGTGAGGTCGTTGGAGTCCTGGAAGGTCGTGCTGCCGACGGAGCCGCCGCCCGAGACAGTGATGACCGAGCCGTTGACGAATCCGTTCCCGGTGATCGCCAAGGAGTGCGTCGAGCCATGGGCGGCCTTCATCAGCCCGGTGTCCGCGCGACCTATGCCCGAGAACGTCGGTCTCGGGATGATGGTGAGCGAAGCACCAGTGCCGGTTCCGCCGTCCGGGTTGGTGACGGTGAACTGACCGGTGCCGCTCTGGCCGATGGTGACCTTCACCGAGGCCGTGATGGTCGTGGCGTTGACATACGTCACGCCAGTCAACGTTCCCTTGCTGAACGTCACCGTCGCGCCGCTCTGGAAGTTGGCACCGGTGATCGTGACTGCCTTGGAGACGTTCTCCGTCGCGAAGTTGGGCGACACCGAGGTGACCGTGGGAGCAGGCACGATGGTCAGGACCCCACCGGTCGCCGACCCACCATCCGGGTTCGTGACGGTGAATGTGTCGGTCCCGCTCTGACCGGCGCCGATGGTGACGCTGGCGGTGAGGGTGGTCGAGTTGACCCACGTCGCGCCCGACACCGTGCCCTTCGCGATGGCAATGGTGGCCCCAGCCTGGAAGTTGGCACCGGTGAGCGTGATGGTCTTGGCCACCCCGACGGTGGCGCTTCCGGGCGCGATCGACGTGATCTTCGGCGCCGGATTGATCGTGATCGACCCGCCTGATCCGGTACCCGTGTCGGGGTTCACGACCGTGAAGGTGGCCGTCCCGCTGGCGCCGGCCGAGGCCGTCACGATCGCGGTCAAGGTGGTCGCGTTGACATACGCGACGCTGCTGACCGTTCCCTGGGTCATCGTCAGCGTGGGCGCGTTCATGAAGTTGGTGCCCGTGATGGTGACGCTCTTCGCCACCCCTGCGACCACGGAGGCCGGTGACACCGAGGTGATGGTCGGCGCGGAGGGGTTCACCGTCCACGGGGCGGTGCCGACGCCCGAGTCCGGGTTGGTGATGGTGACGGTCGTCGCGTTGGTGCCTTCCAGCGTCCCGTCGGGCGTGAACGTGGCGGTCATCTGCGTCGAGCTCACCCAGTTCACCGCGGTGACGGCGCCCCCCGTCATGGTCATCGTGGCGCCGTTCTGGAAGCCCGTTCCGACCAAGGTCACGTTTGTGGAGCCCGGCGGGCGGCCCGACGTGGGTGTGATCGACGTGACGGCCGGCGCCGGCGTGATGGTGTAGGTCGTGCTGGTCCGCCCACCGTCGGGATTGATCAGGTACAGCGTGTAGGACCCGCTGGTCGACCCTGCCGTCAGGTCGATCACGAGCTGGATGCCGCTGTTGCTGACCACCGCGCTGAACGTCCCGGCCGAACCGGACAGCTGGACGGTCGCCCCACTCACGAAGCCTGTGCCGGTGATCGTGAGCCGCTTGGTGGTGTTCACCGCCGTCGCGCTCGGGCTGATGTTGGTGATGTGGGGGGTGGAGATGTTGGTGTTGAACGTGGGCTCGCCGTGCGCATCGATGATGGTGCTGGCCGAGTAGTCACAGGACGACGCACACAGCGTCCCCGCCTTGCCGGTCCACGACACGTCGACGGTGATCCGGTAGAGCTGGGTCGCTCCCGCGCTGCTGCTGGCGCCGCAGATCGTCCCCCCGGTGGGCAGGTAGCAGATGTCGATGAAGGTCCGGATGGTGTACGTCGTGCCGTTCACGATCGACGTCGTCGACGTCGGCACGACTTCGGCGCCCACGGGCGAAGGGTCGTAGTTGCCCGAGGTCGTGTTGTCCTGCGCGGTGAGGACCGCCGCGCCCGAGGTAGCCAGGAGAGCCTGCACTGAGGCCTGCGTACGCCCGGCCAGCAGGGCGGCCGGGGTCTGTGACTGGGTCTTCTCCAGCGCCTGGTTGGCGAGGGTGATGGCGGTCTGGCGCTGGCTCTGGCCGTTGGTCGTCCGCAGCGAGTTCAGGAAGAAGGAGGCCGCCGCTGTCATGACCACGGCGAGGATGAACAGCGACACGAGCACCTCGATAAGGGACAGGCCCTCGTCGTGGTGGCTGCCTCGTGGCCCGGGCACGCCAGAGCGGCGTCGCACCGTCAGCACTGTCATGCCTTGCCTCTCGGCTGTCTGGAGCAACATCTTGACGCTCGGCGTACACCCAGGCGGGCCAAAAGGACCACGTTCACCCGGACGGAGTCAGGTGCAGGTGCTTCCCGCCGCCAACAGTCCCCCGCCGTCGCTCTGCCAGTAGCGCGTGGTGCCGCTTCGGCTGTTCGTCGCTGACAGGCAGAAGCCGGAGCCGGACTCCGACACGATGTTCACCGTGTTGTCCGGACTGGTCCGGAAGCTGACCCCGAGATCGGTCAGGGCGGGTGGGTAGGTCGTGTAGTCGGTGTAGTAGGTCTCGAACAGGATCGCGGTCTCGCGCAGGTCGGAGATCACGCTCGCCTTGCGGGCCGCATCCCGTTGGCGGATGAAGATCGGAATGGCGATCACCGCGAGGATGCCGATGATGATGATGACAATGAGCAGTTCGATCAGGGTGAAGCCGTGCTCAGGATCGTGTTGCATGGCGCCTCCCGTGCGCGCGAACAGGTGTGGCCGGGACCCCAAGGG
>JALYIZ010000090.1:5796-8913 GCA_030775505.1 Actinomycetota bacterium
CCCCAAGGGGCCCCGGCCACACCGATGTCAGGACCGGCTAGAAGGCCGGCGGGCACACGGTGGTCGTGGCGCTCTGCAGACCACCCTGGCTGGACACGTACACCCAGTCGTGCGAGCCCTTGATGTTGTGGGACAGCACGCAGTAGGCGGTGGCCGCGGTGTTGTAGGTGACGGTGATGGCGTTGCCCGGCGACAGCGTCACCGTGTCGGCACCCACCGTGAAGCTGGCGGTCGCGGCCGTGATGGCCGTACCGGTCGGGTAGGTCTGGTAGTCCGTGTAGTAGGTCTCCAGCTCGTTCGCGGTCGTGCGCAGGTCGGACTTCTGCGACGCGTCGACGCCCTTCTTGCGCTGGTTGAGGAAGACCGGGATCGCGATGGCGGCGAGGATGCCGATGATGATGATGACGACCAGGAGTTCGATGAGCGTGAAGCCGCCCTCGTTCTCCTCCTGGGCCTTGCGGATGCGTGCGAGCATGACTGTCCTTTCGGGACAACGGTGTGAGTCAGATCCCCCTGCTGGGCCCGGTGGATGCGGCTCAATGACACGTCGAGCATCGGCGGCCGCCGGCGTGGTCTTGAGCGTCAGCCGGAGGAAGATCCGGACACCGGGGCGCAACGGGACGAACCTCCCGAGCGCCTACTTGATCAGATCGAAGATCTTGAAGATCGGCATGTAGAGCGCGACGATCATGGACCCGATGATGGCACCCAGGAAGGCGATCATCAGCGGCTCGATCAGGGCGGTCAGGGCTTCAGTCGTGGCCTCGACCTCCTGATCGTAGAACTCAGCGATCTTCATGAGCATGGTGTCCAGAGCACCCGTGTCCTCGCCCACGGCCATCATCTGGACGACCATGGGCGGGAAGACGGGATGCTCGGTGAGGGGTTGCGCGAGGGCTTCACCCGTGCGGACACTCTCCTGGACGGCCCGGGTGGCGCGTTCGAGAACGACATTGCCTGTCGTCTCGGCGACGATGTCGAGGCTCTGCAGGATGGGCACGCCGGACGCCATCATCGTCCCCAGGTTCCGGGCGAAGCGGGTCAGTGCGATCTTGCGGAAGAGCTCACCGAACACCGGGAGCTTGAGCTTCAGCGGGTCAAGGATGTTGCGGACACGCGGATCATGCTTGATCCGCTTCCAGACCTGCAGTCCGACGATCACCAGGATGACAATCGGGATCGCCGCGATCTTCAGGCCACCCGACAGGGCAACCAGGATGCGGGTTGGCAGCGGCAGCGTCCCGCCGAGCGTCTTGAACAGACCAGCGAATACCGGGACGATGAACAACAGCATGCCCACGACGGCAAGCAGCGCGATGCACAGGACCACGACGGGGTACGTCATGGCCGACTTGACCTTGCCGCGGAGCTTGGTTTCCGCCTCGTAGTTGGTGGCGATCTGCAGCATGACCGAGTCGAGGAAGCCGCCGACCTCTCCTGCCTTGCACATGTTCACCATCAGCGGCGGGAACACGTCGGGGTGCTTGGCCATACCGGAGGACAGGGAGTTACCCGTCTCGATGTCGTTGCGGACCTCACCGAGCACGCGCCGGAGCTCCGGGTTCTCGGTCTGTTCCGTCAGGATGTTCAGCGCCCGTAGCAGGGACAGGCCGGCGTTGATCATGGTGGCGAACTGACGGGAGAACACCGCCAGGTCCTTGAGCTTGACCTTCTTCTTGCCGAACCCCGGGATCTTGAGCTCTCGCGACAGCCCTTGGTTAGCCTCGGTGATGCTGACGGGCGCGTAGCCCATCTGCTTGAGCTTGGCGGCGACCTGGCTGGGCGACTCGGCGTCAAGGGTGCCGGAGCGCATACGACCGGCCCGGTCCCGGACCGAGTACTGGAACGTGGCAACGGGCATGTCAGCGCCTCTCAGGCCCGGCCGCAGAGCCGGTTGAAGTCTTCGACGTGGTGGCACTTCTCCAGGGCCGCGTCATAGGTGACCGTGCCCTTCTTCACCAGCTCGGCCAGATGCTGGTCCATGGTCGCCATACCGAACTTTCCGCCCGCCTGCATCGCGGAGTAGATCTGGTGCGTCTTGCCCTCCCGGATCAGGTTGCGGACCGCAGGCGTCGCGATGAGCACCTCGGTGGCTACGACGCGGCCTCGGCCATCGACGGTCCGCAGCAGCTGCTGGCAGACGACCCCCTGCAAGGAGCCCGCCAGCTGGACCCGGACCTGCTGCTGCTGGTGGGGCGGGAAGACGTCGATGACGCGGTCGATGGTCTGCGCGGCGTCCTGGGTGTGCAGGGTGGCGAAGACGAGGTGGCCGGTCTCGGCGGCGGTAAGTGCGACCGAGATCGTCTCGAGGTCGCGCATCTCACCGACGAGAATGATGTCGGGGTCCTGGCGAAGGACGTGCTTGAGGGCGTTCTGGAAGTTGTGGGTGTCCTCGCCGACCTCGCGCTGGTTGACCAGGCACTGCTGATGGTCGTGGAGGAACTCGATCGGGTCCTCGACGGTCATGATGTGCTCGCGGCGCTGGCGGTTGGCCTGGTCGATGATCGCGGCGAGGGTGGTCGATTTGCCCGAGCCCGTCGGTCCCGTCACGAGGACGAACCCGCGTGGCAGCATCGCGAAGTTGGCGACCGAGGGCGGGACTCCCAGGTCTTTGAGGCGCCTGATCTCATAGGGGATGAGACGGAAGGCGGCCCCGATCGCGTCCCGCTGCTTGTAGAGGTTGACGCGGAACCGGGCCCGCCCGGGCAGGCTGTAGGCGAAGTCGAGCTCCAGGTACTCCTCGAAGCGCTCACGCTGCTTCTGCGTGAGGATCGCGTAGATCACCTGCTGGATGACTTGCGGGGTCAGCGACTCGCGACCTTCGACAGGTTCCAGATGCCCGTTCATCCGGACCGTGGGCGGCGCCCCGACGGTCATGTGGAGGTCGGAGCATCCGCGGTCGAGGACCTCGAGGAGGAGGTCAGCGAGCATCGCACTGTCTGCGGACGTGTCCTCGGCCCCGACGCGAACCAGCCCCCTGTCCTCCTCGGCAGGCTCAGCGGCCGTCGCGGCCGGCAGTGGGTCGCTTGCCGGAGCCACGACCGGCGGTGCGGCCGGTCCGGGCACCGACTGCACGGGCGCGGCAGGTGTCGGAGCAGCCGGAGCAACGGCAGGGAC
>JALYIZ010000091.1 GCA_030775505.1 Actinomycetota bacterium
CCCCGGCGGTGACGATGAGATCCAGGCCACCGGCGAGCCACGTCGAGGTCGCCGCACCGGACAGTGCGGCGCCTGCGGCGGCGGCCGCCCCCAGCACGGCGACGGTTCCACCGAGAACGAGGAGCCGGGCCCGCCAGAGCCGGGGTGAGGGGTGACGGAAGTGCACGGTTGCAGCCTTGCACGCCGAGGGGGAGGGGGGCAGCGCCCGCAGGGGTCAGGTCCGGTAGTGGCGCACGCCGTCGAGCAGTTCGCTGCGCAGGCGCCCCTGGTTGACCAACAGCTCGAGGTGGGCGCCGGTCTCGAAGACAGCGAGCATCGCGTTGAAGGGATCGAGGTCCTCGACGCGGTGCTTGCGACGCGTCCAACGCAGGATGCCGGCGACCTCGAAGGCGGTCGATGCTCCGCCTTCCACGGCCCGCTCGATCTCGGCCAGCCGCCTGCCGTGGTGCTCGACCAGCTCGTCCACGCGAGCATGCACCGAGGGTGCGACCGGTCCGTGAGCAGGCAGCAACAGGGCGTCGGGACGGCCCCGCACCAGCGCCAGCGAGCGAAGGAACTCCCCGAGCGGGTCGGCGGTCAGGACCGGTTCGAAACCGATGGAGGGCGTGATCGTGGGCAGGACGTGGTCGCCGGCGAAGAGCAGCCCGGCATCGAGGTCGTGGAAGACCAGGTGCCCGGCGGTGTGTCCGGGGGTCTCGACAGCGTGCAGCACCCGGCCATCGGCAAGCGTCAGCGGTCCTTGCTGGAGCCACTCGTCCGGCGACTCCCAGAGCCCCTTCTCGGGTCGGTGCCCCCGGACGAAGCCTCCGATGGTCTCGGCGAGCCGGGGCGCCCCGAGGACGACGAGGTAGTCGACCTGTCCCTGGAGGGGGCTGCGGTCGGGGTTCTGCAGCAGCTCCAACGTCGGGCGGTCCCCCGCGCCGAGCGCGACGCGTCCACCGAACTCCGCACGTAGCGTTACGGCCTGGGTGTAGTGGTCGCGGTGCACGTGCGTGACAAGGAACCGCCGGATGTCGGAAAGTCCGTAGCCGATGCCGTCCAGGGCGGTGGCGAGCAGGTCCCGTGCCTCCGGGATGGCCCAGCCCGCATCCACGAGGGTCACGCCGTCCCCGGTCGCGACCGCGTAGACGTTGACCGCCCGCAGGCCGTCATTGGGCAGAGGGAGTGGGATCCGGTACACCCCCGGCGCGACCTCGAAGGCCCCTGGCTCGGTCCACTCGACAGACGACGGCATGGCGTGTGTCTATCAGCGCGGCCGGGCCACCTCCGGGCCAGGGCCCGCGAGCGTGCTAATCAGGTCGCCCAGACCCGGCCGTGCCGGTGTGCGGCGAGGCCGGGCCGTACCGGCGTCGGCGGCCGCTGCGAGCGGCTGTGCGCTTCGGGCGGGTAGTAGTCCAGGACGGAGGTGCGCACCGCCGGTCTGGTCGTTGGCGCGGACTCGCGGGCGAGCTCGGCCAGGGTCTCGAGCACGAAGGTGCGGAGCTCCTCTTCGGCGACGACGGACAGCGGGGAAACGGCGGACGCGGCGCTGGGTGGCATCGGGTCTCCTGCGACGAACGGGCGGATACCGGGCGTAGTGCCCCGGTCACGCTGCGTCAATCCTGCCAAAGCAGACAATCCGGCGTAAACGCGGCATGGGGCTTCGGGTCAGTGAACGGCCGTGGGCAGCACGTGCGTCACGCGGCTCAGCACGGCAAGGACCCTCTCCTCGAGAAGGAGCGGCTCCACCGGTTTCCCCAGGTAGTCATCGGCCCCGGCATGGCGGGCCCGCAGCTCCAGCGAGGCGTCATCGGAACCGGTGAACAGGATCAGCGGCAGCGTCAACGTCCGTGGGTCGTTGCGGACCAGCCGGATGAACTCCACTCCGCCGAGGTCCGGCAGGCCGTTGTCCACCAGGACCCCGTCGAAGTGCTCGGACCCGATCAGGGCGAGCCCCTGCTCGGCGTCGAGCACGCCGACGACGTCGACCGCGCCTGCCAGGGCCGCCTCCACGAAGGAGACGATGTTGGGGTCGTCGTCCACCACGAGCAGCCGGGGGAGGCGGGCGACGGTCTGGACCGGCTCGCCGGTGGGCGCTCCCGGAACGGGATTGCGGCACCACGGGCACACCCGCCACTGCGGGTCGAGCGCCCTGGTGCAGCTGACGCAGCGACCTCGGTCGAGCAGGGTGCCGTCCCAGGGGCACACCTCCATGTCGTCGGCCAGGGCGCGGGAGCACAACGGGCAGCGGTGCCCCGAGACGGTGTCGACGTGGGTGGCCCGCAGGACTTCCTCGTAGGTCGTCTCCCCCCGGTGCGCTGCCTCGAGCGCCGCGGTGCGCAGCGTGGTCATGCCGAACGACCGCGCTGCGGCGCCGATCGCGGCCTCGGTGGGAGTCGTGAGCAGGACCTGGCGGAGAGGGGCGGTGACTGGCAGCACCTCGAAGACGCCGATGCGGCCCCGGTACCCCGTTCCGCCGCACTCGGCGCACCCCTTGCCCCGTTTGGGGGTGGCATCGGCGATGTCGGCTTCGACAAGGCCGAGCAGCCCGAGGGTCCGGGACGTCGGCACGTAGTCCCCGACGCACTCGGTACATGGCTTGCGCACCAGGCGCTGGGCCACGACCAGGCTGAGCGAGGACGCAACGAGGAAGGGCTCGACGCCCATGTCGACAAGCCGGGTCACGGCGCTGACCGCGTCATTGGTGTGCAGCGTCGTGAGCACGAGGTGGCCCGTCAGGGAGGCCTGCAGCGCCAGCTCGCCCGTCTCCTGGTCACGGACCTCGCCGACCAGCACGATGTCGGGGTCCTGACGAAGGACGCTGCGCAGCCCGCGGGCGAAGGTCAGCCCCGAGCGCTCGTGGACCTGGACTTGGGTGATCCCGGCCACCTGGACCTCGACCGGGTCCTCGAGGGTGACGATGTTGCGGTCCGGCGTGCTGACCTGCTGGATCGCCGCGTAGAGCGTGTTGGTCTTGCCCGAGCCGGTCGGACCGGTGATCAGGATCAGCCCCTGCGACTGGACGAGCGTGGCGTTGAGAACCTCGAGTTGAGAGGGGCTCAGTCCCGTCTTGCTGAGCAACGGCACGTTCTCCGCCCGTGGGAGGAGGCGGATCACGACCTTCTCGCCGTGCAGGGTCGGCAGGGTGGAGATGCGGGCCTCGACCGTCTTCCCGTCGACGGTCAGCCGGGCCCGGCCGTCCTGGGGCCGGCGGCGCTCGGCGATGTCGAGCCCGGAGACGATCTTGATGCGGCTCACGGCGGCGGCGGTCGCCGACTTGGGCACGGCCATGACGTCGCGGAGCAACCCGTCGACGCGGTAGCGAATCCGCAGCTCGTTGGCTTGCGGCTCGACGTGGACGTCGCTGGCCCGGGCCCGCACGGCATCGGCGATGACGACGTCCACCAGCCGCACGATGGGGGCTGCCTCCGTCGCGGCCGCGGAGACCTCGAGGTCGTCGAGGCCGTCCGCGTCGAGCTCCTCGAACAGCGTGCTGACGTCGGAGGAGTCCTCGGAGAGCGACCACGCCCGGCCGAGCTGGTCGCGTACCTGTCCCTCGGTGGCGACCACGACGGTGAGCTCGGTCGCCCCGGTGAACAGCCGCACATCGTCGAGGGCGAACACATCGGTGGGGTCGCTGGTCGCGACGGTGACGTGACCGCCTTCCTTGCTCAGCACGACCAGCGAGCTGCGCTCGGACACCGTCCGCGGCAGCAGGCGAACCAACTCCGGGCTGACGACGACGCGGCTCAGGTCGACCAGACCGAGCCCGAGCGCCTCGGCGAGCGCGCTGGCGACCTGCCGCTCGTCCGCGAGCCCCTCGGCGATGACCACCTGACCGAGCCGCCGGCGCCGCTCGCCCACCGGCACGTCGTTCTGCAGGGCGAGAACGTCGAGCAGCTGCGCCTCCGTGAGCAGGCCCTGCTCGACCAGGACTTCGCCGATGCGCCGGCGCGGACGGTTCCGCTGCGGCTCCGGGGCGCTCATGGGGTCACGATGACACGAAATGGGCGCGCGCTCAGCCGGACTCCTCTGACCCGCCGAACGGCTGGGCCAGGCTGTTGCCGGTGCTCGGCCCGTCCTCGGCCCGCTGCAGCGCCCGTCGCTTCTTGCGCTCCGCCCGCCGCTCGCGCTCCTCGCGCCGCTCGCGGGACACCCGGTCGTACAGCAGTTCGCCCGTGCCCTCCGTCGTGCGGGCCACGACCTCCTCGGTGAACTCGCGCAGCTGGTCGCGCAGGAACTCGCGGGTGGGCACCTCCCCGAGAGAAGCGCGGAGCGCGGCGAGCTCCCGGGAGAGGTACTCGACATCGGCCTTCAGCCGGGCGTTCTGATCGCGGTCCTCCTCGAGGCTGATCCGGTCCCGGTCGGCCTGGCGGTTCTGCGCGAGCAGGATGAGCGGAGCCGCGTAGGACGCCTGCAGGGAGAGAAGCAGGGTCAGCAGCGTGTAGTTGGTGGCGGCAGGGTCGAACTGGAACGAGGCCGGCACGAACGTGTTGAGCGCCAGCCAGACGATGCAGAACAAGGTGAGGTAGACGAGGAAGCGGGCCGTGCCCAGGAAGCGGGCGATTGACTCGGAGAAGCGGCCGAAGGCGTCCGGGTCGTAGTGAGGTCGGGGCACGAGCGTCCGGCGCGGCTCGGCGGGGGTGTCCAGCCGGCCCCGGCTCATCGCCCGGTGGCGCAGCTCAGGCACCGCGCACGCCGCGCGTCTCGCGCCAGTCGGCGGGCAGCAGGTGGTCGAGCACGTCGTCCACGGTCACGGCGCCGAGCAGCCGCTGCTCGCTGTCGACGACCGGCACGGCGACGAGGTTGTAGGACGCGAGGTGGCGGGTGACGTCGTTGAGCGGGCAGTCCGGTGCAAGCGGGTCGATGCCGGTGTCGACGACGGAGGAGATGAGGGTGCTCGGTGGCTCGCGCAGCAGCCGCTGGAAGTGGGCCGTACCGAGATAGCGCCCTGTCGGTGTCTCGTACGGGGGACGGACCACGTACACCTGGGCGGCCAGCGCCGGCGAGAGGTCGGCGCTGCGCACGCGCGCCAGCGCATCCGCCACGGTGGCGTTGGGCGGCAGGATCACCGGCTCGCTGGTCATCAGGCCGCCGGCCGTGTCGTCGCGGTAGGCCAGCAGCTGGCGGACCGGCTCCGCCTCGTCGGGCTCCATCAGCTCGAGCAGTCGCTGGGCCTCGGCGGGCTCGAGCTCACCGAGGAGGTCCGCAGCGTCGTCCGGTGCCATCGCCTCCAGGACGTCGGCGGCGCGTTCGTCCTCCAGGCCGGCGAGCAACTCGACCTGCTCGTCCTCGGGCAGCTCCTCGAGGACGTCGGCGAGACGCTCGTCGTCGAGCGCCGCTGCGATCTCCGCGCGCCGCTTGCCCGACAGGTCGTGCAGCACTCCGGCGAGGTCCGCGGGCTTGAGCTTCTCGAACACCGCTAGGAGGTTGGCTGCTCCCTGACCGTCCTCGGGCAGCGAGAATCCGCTCACCTCGTCCCACTCCAGCTGCACCACCTCGCCCCGGCGCCGGGCGCGCAGCCCGCTCCCGCTACGCAGCACGGCCACGCGCGTGATCAGCCACTCGGTGCGGGTCCGCTCCATCGCCACGTCCACGACGGGCAGCTCCTCGCCCGTCTCCACCAGGCTCACCCGCCGGTCCAGCAGCTCGGCGAGCACGAGGGTCTCGCCCGGTCGCTTGTCGAAGCGCCGCAGGCTCACCGTCCCGGTGGTCAGGACGACGGCTTCGGGGTCGATACCGGTCACCCGCCCGATCGGCACGAAGATCCGTCGCCGCGACTGGATCTCCACCGCCAGCCCGAGCACCCGAGGGGCGTCCTTGCCGATCCGGAGAGCGACGACGACGTCGCGGACCCGGCCGACCTGGTCACCGTTGGGGTCGAAGACAGGAAGTCCCGCCAGGCGTGCGACGAAGACGCGACTGCCGGTGCTCACGGCGTGAACCTACCGCCGTGGCCGCGTTTCGATCATGGCTCGGCCCCTCCTGAGAAATCGAGGCGGCCCATGGGGCATCATCGGCCGCCACGCTCGCACGTTCGACAACTTTGGTGTGAAGGTTGTTCTCCCGGAGGTATCGATGAACGTCCTGGATCGCTTCCGACTCGACGGCAAGGTGGCCGTGGTGACGGGGGCCTCGTCGGGGCTGGGCGTCGCGTTCGCCCAGGCGATGGCGGAGGCGGGGGCGGACGTGGTGCTCGGCGCGCGCCGGGTCGATCGGCTGCCCGACACGGGCAAGCTCGTCGAGGCCGCCGGCCGTCGCTACGTGGCGGTGCAGACCGACGTGACCGATCCCGACCAGTGCACGGCACTTGTCGCAGCCGGCGTGGAGCGGCTCGGCGGGGTGGACATCCTGATCAACAACGCCGGCGTGGCGAGCGCCTACCCGGCCACGCGGGAGACCCCCGAGCAGTTCCGCGCCGTCGTCGACGTGAACCTGATGGGCTCGTACTGGATGGCGCAGGCGTTCGGGCGGGCGGCCCGGCCCGGGGGCGCGATCCTGAACATCTCCAGCGTCCTGGGGCTGCACCCCGGCCACCTGCCCCAGGCGGCATATGCCTCATCGAAGGCGGCCGTCATCGGGCTGACCCGCGACCTCGCCCAGCAGTGGACGGGCCGCAAGAACATCCGGGTCAACTGCCTGGCCCCCGGCTACTTCCCGACGGAAATGACCGACGAGATGGACCCGGCGGAACGCGACATGGTGGGGCTGGTCGCCCCCGCGGGCCGGGTCGGGGATCCGATGGAGCTCGCCGCGGCGGCGGTGTTCCTCGTCAGCGACGCCGCCTCCTACATCACGGGAGTCACCGTCCCCGTCGACGGCGGCATGACGATGCCGTGACTGCGGACGGACCCCTGCGGTACCAGGTCGTCGACGTCTTCGCCGAGCGGGCGTTCGCCGGCAACCCGTTGGCGGTCGTGTTCGACGCGGACGGCCTGAGTGCGACGCAGATGCAGGCGTTGGCGAGGGAGTTCAACCTGTCAGAGACGTCCTTTCTGCACGCGCCGCCTCCGGGCGCCGACTACGGCGTGCGCATCTTCACCCCCACGGTCGAGCTCCCGTTCGCCGGGCACCCCTCCGTCGGCGCCGCGTGGGCCCTGCACTCTGCCGGCCGGCTCCCCGCCGGGCAGGTGGTGCAGTCGTGCGGGGCGGGTCTGCTCGGCGTCTCGGTCTCGGGCGACGGCGCCGTCCTCACCGGGGGGACACCTTCCGTCGGTGCGCCACTGGACCCCGGGCCGCTTCTCGCCGCCGTCGGGCTGTCCACCCAGGATCTCGTGGGCGTCGCGCCACGGTCGTGCGGCGCCGGGATCGAGTTCGCGTTCCTGCTGGTCCACGACGACGCGGTAGCCAGGGCGGACCCGGACCTGGCCGCCCTGCGACGGCTCGGCGGCTACGGCATCGCGGTGTCCGCCTTCGCGCACAGCCGGGCGCACAGCAGGGTCTTCGCCGGCGGGGCCGGTGTCCTCGAGGACCCCGCGACGGGCTCGGCCGCCCTGGGGTTCGGCGTCTTCCTGGCGGCCAGCGGGCTGTTGGAGGAGGGCCGGCAGTCCTACGTCGTCGAGCAGGGTAGGGAGATGGGCCGTCCCTCGCTGCTGTCCTGCACGGTCGACGTCACCGACGGCCGGGCTGTCTCGGGCTCCGTGGGCGGCCGGGTCGTCGCGGTGGCCGCTGGGGAGATCCGGCGGCCGTGAGCCCCCGGTGGCCGATCGCCCTCGCCTGCGCGCTCGCGTCGCTGTGCCTGGGGGTGATGAGCGCGACCATTGCCTCGGCCCCCTACGGACACCGGGTCTCCGCGCTGGTTCACATGTCCCCGGCCGACGGGGTGTCCACCCTGGCCCGGGCCAGTGACCCCGGCTTTGCGCTGGTACCCCCCGGGTCGCACTACGACGGCAGCTACTTCTACGCCATCGCCCGGGACCCGCTCGCGATCGGGCGCGCCCACGGGCTCATCGACGAGGCCCCCTACCGGTACGGGCATGCCGGCCTCGGGCTGCTGGCGTACCTGGTAGCCCTGGGGCGGGCGCCCGCCATCCCGCTCGCGCTCCTGACGATCAACCTGCTCGCGCTCGCCGCGGCGGCCTGGTGCGCCTCCCGGCTCGCAACGGGGCTGGGCCGGACGGGCTGGGCAGGGCTGCTCGTCGCCGCGTCACCCGGGCTGCTCTACGCCGTGGCCAACGACACCTCCGAGCCGCTGAGCGCAGCGCTCCTCGGCGCGGGGCTGCTGGCCTGGCAGCGCGGCCGACCCCTGCTCGCTGCGCTGGCTTTCCTGCCGATGTGCCTGACCAAGGAGCCGCTCGTCCTCGTACCGGTGGCCATCGGCCTCTGGCACGCGGTGTCCCTTCTGCGCGCCCGACAGCTGAGTCGGGCGGCGGTCCGGCAGCTTGGCTCCTTGGCCGTCGGCCCGGTGGTCTTCGCCGGATGGGTGTTCTATCTGCAGAACCGCTTCGGCGCCTCACCCATCGATCACGGACAGGGTCGGCTGACCCGCCCGTTGCACGGCTTCCTCGACTCACTCCGACTGGCGGCCCAGATGGTGAACGGCGACACCAACGCCTCCCAGCTGGCCGGCATCGCCATGCCGCTGCTGCTCGCCACGGCGGGGGCACTACTCGTGGGTTGCGTCGTCGCGCTGCGGCTGCGAACCGTCATCGACCTGGCCTACCTGGCCTCGGCCGGCCTGGCGCTGTGCCTGAGCTTCTTCGCGCTGCTCTACCCCAAGGACCTGATCCGCACCACGGTGATCCCCATGCTGCTGCTGCCCGCCGTCCTCGCCACGCGGCGGTCCGTGCCGCCTGCCTAGCTCAACGCAGCTCGCCCGTCGGGCGCAGCTGCCACACCTGGCACTCGCGAGCCCAACGCGCCGGCTGGTCCTCGCCGTCGGGGGCGTTGAGGCGCCGCACGTGCAGGAGCGGTAC
>JALYIZ010000092.1 GCA_030775505.1 Actinomycetota bacterium
CCGCATGGCAGGCCGGCGGGCGCCTCGGGCCGCGCCCGCCGGGGCGGCTCAGGCCGCTCGACTGGCCGCAGCTACCGACGAGGACCCGCATATGGGCCGGCGCGCTCTACAGCGCCGTCTATGACCCCGAGGGCCGCCCGAGGTGGCGGCGCGGCAGCTTCTAGCCTGCGGGCCCGGCCTGCCAGAGCTCGAACTTCACGCCGTCCGGGTCGTAGGCCCAGCCGAACCGGCCAAAGGACTCGTCCTGCACGTGCTCCTCGACCCGCACACCCGCGGCTCGCAGCTGAGCCAGGATGAGATCCAGGTCGCCGACGCGGTAGTTGACCATGTGCTGCTGTTCGGCCGGGAAGTACACCGTGTCCGATGGGAAGGGCGCCCACACCAGCGGTCCGTCGTCGACGAACCGGTGTCCGTACCCGTCGTCGGGGATGCCGAGATGCTCGGCGTACCACTGCCTGAGGTGCTCAGGGGCGGCGGACCGGAAGAACACGCCGCCCACCCCAATGACCCGCTCCACGTCGCAGACGCTACCGGCCATGCGCGCCTAGATGCGGCTGCGGTCGGCCACCCAGGCCTGAACCTGTCCATCGAGAACGGTGAGAGGCAGCGCCCCGCCACCGAGCACGACGTCGTGGAAGCTCCTCACGTCCATCCGGGCCCCGAGTGCCGACTGGGCCTGCTCGCGCATCCGGACGATCTCGAGTCGGCCGACCATGTAGGACAGCGCCTGTCCGGGCAGTCCGACGTAGCGATCCACCTCCGGCTCGATCACCGACAGCGGAAGGGCGGTGCGCCGGGCCATGAAGTCGACGGCCTCCGCAAAGCTCCACCCCAACGCGTGCATCCCGGTGTCGACGACGAGCCGGCAGGCGCGCCAGGAGTCGCAGCTGAGCATCCCGAGCCGGTCGAGCTCGGAGGAGTACAGGCCCATCTCGTCGGCCAACCGTTCGGCGTAGAGCGCCCACCCCTCGGTGAAGGCACCGGAGATGTTGACGCGCCGGAACAACGGGAGGGAATCGAGCTCCTTCGAGATCGAGATCTGCAGGTGGTGCCCCGGTACCGCCTCGTGGAAGGCGATCGCCTCGACGTCGTAGACGGGCCGCTGCGCAACCTCGTGCGCGTTAACCCAGTACACGCCCGGGCGACCCGAGGCAGGATCCGGCGCGAGGTAATACGCCGGGGCGGCGTTCACCGCCTCGCCCGGTGGCACCAGGCGGAGCTGGCAGGCCGAGGAGGGCAGCCGGCCGAACCACGTCGGCAGCACCGCCTCCGCGGCTTCGATGGCCCTCCGTGATCGGTCGAGGAGGTCGTCGGCGTCCCGGAGCCGCAGGGCCGGGTCGGTGCGCATGCGGTGCAGCACGTCATCGACATCGGAGGTTCCGAACAGCGTCTTCCCCAGCTGGGCGTACTCACCCTCCAGCCGGTCCAGCTCGCGCAGCCCGAGCTCATGGAGCGCTGTCGGGGACAGCTGCGTCGTGGTGGAGGCCCGCGCCAGTACCGCATAGGCCTCCGCCCCACCCGGCAGCCAGCCGATGCCGACCTGCGCATCGGGGCGCGCAGCGGGGAGGAGCACGTCGCGATAGAGATCCCGCAGCCGGGCCAGGGCCGGACGGACAGCGTCACGCACCAGCCGCTCGCGCTCGAGCTGCCAGGCGGCATCCGACCACGACGGCGCCAGGAGCACGTCCTCCGACAGGGGCGAGGCCAGCACGGCATCGAGCGCCGCGATGCTGCCGAGCAAGGACCGCGCGGCGGCGGTGCGCCCCGCCGCGGTCCCGCGACGGAGTTGCTCGCCGGCACCGTCGAGGAAGCCGGGGACCCGCTCGAGCCTGTCCAGGTACGCCTGGGCTCCCTCCGCGTCGACCAGCTGGACCTTCGGGACCATCGACAGCAGCTGCGAGTGGGGCGACGCCCAGAACGGCGCCGTCTGAAAGGTCACCGTGCGCAGGTCGGCCTCGTCGGCCTCGTCGGTGCACTGCGACACCAGCACCGCTCTGGTCACCTCGTGGTCAGCATCGAGCCCGTCGAGCGCGGCGGCCTGCGCCGCGATCTGGCGGAGGTCCCGGGCCAGGTCCCTGGCCGCCTCATCCGAGGAGTCGGGGACCAGGTCGGCGTAGCCCGGGATGCCGAGCAGCGTGGCGCCGAAGGGGCTCGCCGACAGGCGCAACCGCAGGTAGCGCTCGCCGAGACTAACCAGAGTGGGATCGGCATCCGTCATCGGGCAAGCCTAGGCGTGAGGCGCGCAGCGGCCTTGCGACACAAGCCGGGCCCGACCCCGCCCGGTCCCGACGCTGGACTGATACGACCACGCCCCCTGGCGCCTAGGTTGGCCGGGAAGAGTCCAGCACGCGGCGGGCCGACGTATGAGGAGAGCAGTTGTGAGCATCACGTTCCGGGCAGCCGAGATCGCGGCCGAGGACCTCGAGACCAAGCCGCTGGGTCAACCTTCAGCCGAGCCGTTGTCGGGCGAGATCATCACCCGGAGCAAGGTCGTATTCACCAGCGAGGACAGCCGGGTGCTGTGCGGCACGTGGGAGTGCGAGCCCGGGACCTCGCGCTGGGAGTTCCTGGAGCGGGGGGAGTTTATCCACGTGCTGTCTGGCAGCATGACGGTCACCCGCGACGGCGAGGAGCCGGTCCAGCTCGCCGCGGGCGCCAGCGCGGTCTTCCCGATCGGTTGGTGCGGCACCTGGACGGTCCACGAGACCCTGCGCAAGGTGTTCACGGTCTACCGGCCGTAGCCGGCACGGCTGACCCAGCTCAGCCCATGACCGTCCCGGTGGAGTCCGCGTTGCGCTCGCGGTCCCGGCGGAACGAGCCCAGGTCGATGGTCAGCCCGGTGTGCTCGCCGGTGTAGTGGGTCTCGCCGGCGACCAGTGCCGCGATGAACTTCCCTGCCAGGGGCGCATTCTTGAATTGGTTGCCACTCGTCCCAATGGCCACGAAGTACCCGTCCCGCTCGGTCCGGTCATAGATCGGGACCCAGTCCTCGGTCACGTCGTACACGCCCGCGATGCCCACCGGCTTGCCGGGTACGCCGAGCTGCGGGAACCGGCGGGCGGCTCGCGTGACCTGGGACTCGAAGACCGCCTGCGTGGGGTTGAGGTTGGCGGTGTCCGGATCGTCGATCCACTGCAGCGGCTCGCACTCGGGCTCGGTGCCGCCCACCAGCAGCCCGCCACCCGGCGTGGCCCGCATGTAGGTGCCGAGGTCGACGTCGGCGACGATCGGGCCCAGGCCGCCGTCGGCACCGTAGCCGGGCGGCGCCGGCACGTGGTGCACCTCCTGGCGCATGGGCCGCACCGAGACCGTCCAGCCGTCGCCGACGCCGGCCAGGGCGTTCAGCGCGCCTGACCAGGGGCCGGCAGCGTTGACCACGACAGGCGCGGACAGCACGGTGCCATCATCCAGCCGGACGCCCGTCGTCCCCCCGTCGCCCAGAACCGAGACGACGGAGCGGCCGTACACGAAGTCGGTGCCCAGCCGGCGGGCCGCGTTAGCCAGGTTGACGGCCGCCAGGGCCGGGTCGTCGACGAAGCCTCCATCGGGCGACCACAGGGCCCCCAGGGAGCGGTCGGTGTCCGCCCAGAACTGCGGGTCGTCGATCCGACGCGGCGGCCAGTACTGGCCGGTGTCGATGCCAGGGATGAGCCGGGCCAGCCCTTCGGCGTCCACGTGCTCGTACGGGATGCCCGCCCTGTCAAACAGGGGCGTCACGCGCCACAGCGGTGCGACGTCGACGTCGAGCATGACGAAACCGGTGCGGTGGAAGCGCGCCATTCCGGCCTCGTCGACGCCGCCGAGGTGGTCGGCCCACTTCTCCCAGCAGTGCTTGCTCTCCCAGGCAGTGGCCACGCCGTCCCAGGTCGAGTAGTTGAAACGCACGATGGCACTGGAGGCACTGGTGGAGCCCTGCCCAGGGCCACTCGCCTTGTCCACGACGAGGACTGTCAGCCCCGCCCGGGACAGCTCGAGTGCGATGGAGGAGCCGATGACCCCGGCTCCGACAACGACCGCATCAGCCGTGCTGCTCATGCTCGGAAGTCTCCTCCCGCCCGCCTCGCCGGCCCACCTACCGCTGTCGAGGATCGACCCGGCGGTGTTTCGTCAGTCGTCCCCCACCTGGTGTGGCTACCCGCTCAGCTGACCCGCCGCTGGGCGTCCTTGACCACGACCCCGTACTGCACGACCAGGACCACGTTCGACGCGTCCGCGATCAGGGTCGGGTCCGCCAGGAGGTCACCAGCGACCGCGACCAGGTCGGCGCGCTTGCCCACCTCGATGGTCCCGATCTCGTCCTCAAGCCGGAGCACCTGGGCGTTGCGAGCGGTGGCTCCGCGCAAGGCCTCGAGGATGCCGAGCACCTCGGCCTGCAGCGCGATCTCCAGTCCGCGTTCGTTCTGTTCGGTGCCGAGCAGGTCCGATCCGGACCCGATCAGGACCCCGGCGTCGCGGGCAATCAGGATCGCCTCGCGCATCGACTCCTCAACTCCGTCCAGGCGCGGTAGCACCTCTTCGGGCACGCCCATGTCGCGCCACCGCTGCTTCATGACCCGCACGATGGCGAGGGTGGGGACGAGCACCGCGCCGCGTTGGGCCATCAGCCGGGCGGTGGGTGCATCGAGGAAGGTGCCGTGCTCGATCGAGCGGACGCCGGCCTCGACCGCATTGCGGATCCCGTCGACGCCGTGGGCATGGGCCGCCACATAGGTCCCCCGCGCGCTGGCCTCCTCGACGGCTGCGGTCAGCTCCGGGAGGCTGAACTGCGTGTCGGTCAGCTTGTCGTGCAGTGAAACGACGCCGCCCGTCACGCACAGCTTGAGCTGCGTCGCACCTCTGCGGAAATTCTCCCGCGCGGCCCTGCGGACCTCGTCCGGCCCGTCCACGGTGACCGAGAGCTGACTGATGCCCGGGTAGCCGGTCTGATGATGGTGGTGACCGATCTCCCACGGGCTGGCGTAGTCACCGTGCCCGCCGGTCGTGCACAGCAGCGGCCCGCTGGGCAGCAGCCGCGGCCCCCGGACCAGCCCCCGCGCGAGCACATCCGCGACACCGCCGTCGAGCCCGGCGACCTCGCGGATCGTGGTGAAGCCCGCCTCCAGCGCGAGCTCGAGGTTGCGGAAGACGTGCGCGGCGACAAAGGCCGGCGACGACTCCAGCGGGTGCGTCACCGTGACGGCACCCAGGTGGGTGTGCGCATCGATGAGGCCGGGCAGCACGGTCAGCCCGGCGCAGTCCACGGTGGTCCCTGACGCATTGCCGGTCGGCGTTGCGACAGCGGCGATCCGTCCGTCCTGTACGACGACGGCCCCCTCCCGAGGGTCCGCCGAGGTGCAGTCGATGATGAGACCGCCTGCAAGGGTGAGCGTCATGGGCGTCATGCTGGCGCACGGCCCGCTGTGCACCGTGGCCGGGTGACATTCTCAGTGGATGGCATCGGAGCTGGAACGCATCGTCGACTCCCTCGGCGAAGCCTTGCAGCGCTCTGTTGCCGTCGACGACCGCAAGCTCCGGCTGCTCGCCTACAGCCCCCACTACGGCCCCGTCGACGACACCCGGCTCGGCTCGATCCTGCGCCGCCGACCGCCTGAGGAATCTGTCCGGTGGGTCTTCTCCCAGGGCGTCCAGAACGCCACCGGACCCGTGTCGCTGCCGGGCAACGAGGGGCTTGCCATGCTCCCCCGGCTCTGCGTGCCGATCATCTACCGGCAGACGAAGCTTGGCTTCCTGTGGCTGATCGAAGGCGATGTGCCGCTCACCGCCGAGCAGCTGTCCGAGGCCCAGCGCGCCGCCGACGCCGCCGCCCTGGTGATGTACCGGGAAAGCCTGGTCTCCGAGCTCGAGCGCGGCCGGGAACGCGAATTCCTGCGCGACCTGCTCTCGGACACCGCCAGCCTGCGCAGCTCCGCAGCGGGCGCGCTCGTCGATGCCGACCTCTTTGTCCCCGGCACCGTCGTGGTCGCCGTGTTGCGCCCTACCGCTGGTCCGGCCATGCCGGCAGATGTCCAGACCGCCGTGGACCTGGCGCTGTCCCAGGCGCGCCGGCACGCACCCCTGCGCCGGGCGCTGCACCTGGCCCGGCCCGACCACGGCGTGCTCCTTCTCGCCACCGAGGTGGGGCGTGGGCCCAGCGTGTCACCGGCCCAGCTCGGCGAGCGGCTGCGCGTGGCCTTCCTCGAACATCTGCCCGGCGGCGAGGGTGGGCGCTGCGTCGTGGGCGTCGGCGAGCCGCAGACCCACCTGGCGGAGGCGCACGTCTCCTACCGGCAGGCGTCGCAGGCGGCGCACATCGCCGAGATCCTGCCGGTGATGGGCGAGGTGGTGCGCTGGGCCGATCTGGGCATCTACCGGACGCTGGCTCAGCTGCCGGCGGAGGTGCTCACCGCCGAGGCCCTGCATCCCGGGCTGTTGATACTGCTGCAGGAGGACACCGGGGACGTCATGCTGGCCACGCTGGAGTGCTTTCTGGACCTGGCCGGGGACGTCAAGGCGGCTGCGGCCCAGCTCAGCATCCACCGCACCAGCCTGTACTACCGACTTGGCCGGATCGAGGAGAAGGCCGGGGTCGACCTCAGCCGCGGGGGCGACCGGCTGGCACTGCACCTGGGCCTGAAGATGGCCCGCATGGCCGGTCTCTACCCCCGGACCCCGGGGACGGGCGACTAGGACATCAGTCGGGACACGGGTCGCTCCGACTCGTCATCCGCCGCTGTCCAACGGGCCGTGGACAGGCCTACGTTGCCTGGCATGAGCAACGCACTGGACCCACGCACCTGGCCGGCCGACGACCTCGACAGCCTCCTCGCGGCTACTTCCAGCCTGCGCGGGGAGCCTGACTCCGGCCGCTTCTCCACCGCATGCGTGGCCGGATCGACGGGTCCGCTGGCCACCTACGCCGGGCGCAAGGCCCTGGAAGCCGGCGGGAGCGCGGTGGATGCGGCGCTGGCCACCGCGTTCACCCAGATCGCATCGGCCGGCGGCTGCTGGGTCTCCTACGCCGGGATCATCTCGATGGTCCACTACGAGGCGGCTACGGGCGAGATCGTGGGTCTCGACGGAGGCTTCCGCACCTTCGCCAACGAGACCGACCCAGCCTCGATCCCCCGGCCCACGACGCCCAGTGGCCGCACCGCCCTGGTGCCCGGCTTCTTCGCCGGCGCAAAGGCCGCGCACGACCGATTCGGCCGCCTGCCGTGGGCTGACCTGCTGCTTCCAGCGATCTGGATCGCGGACGGCGTACCGCTTGGTGCCTCACTCGCCACGATGCTGGCCATGAAGGCGGCGGTCATCAGCCGGACACCCGAGGGTCGCGCCGCCCTGATGCCGTCAGGCGTCCTGCCCGCCGCCGGCGAGCGGTTCGAGCAGGCCGCACTGGCGCGGACCCTGCGGATCGTGGCCGCCGAAGGGGTTGACCATCTCTACCGCGGCGCCTGGGCGCAGGAGTTCGTCGACGTCGTCGGCCGCGAAGGGGGAAAGGCGAGGCTGTCGGACCTCGCCGACTACACACCCATCTGGTCCGCCCCGTTCACCGGTTCCGCGCACGGCTACGACCTGCACGGCATCGGGCTGCCCAACACCGGCGGCGCGGCGCTGATCGAGGGCGTCAAGGTCGCAGCGGAGCTCGGCGTAGGCGATCCGCAGACCGACCCGGAGGCGTTGCACTGGCTGGTCCAGATCGCCCGCACCAGCCATGCCCTCACCGGCCTGCCACCGGCGCAACGGGTCACCGACGCGCACGCGGTCCGGATCGCCAAGGACCTGCAGCAGACCGGTCAGGCCCTGCTGCCATCGGCGTTCGGCCCCGGCAGCCACTCCGACTTCGCCGCGGCGGTCGACGCTGACGGGAACATGGTCGCGCTATGCCATTCCATCAACACCGCCGCCTATGGCAACACCGGCATCTTCGTGCAAGGAATCTCCGTGCCGGACGCCGCCTCGTTCCAGCAGCACGTGCTGGCCGGCGTGACGCCAGGTGATCCGCTGCCCAATCCGATGAACCCGACCATCGTCACCAAGGGCGACGAGCCGGTGCTGGCGTCGTCCTCGATCGGCGCCGGCCTGCTGGAGACGACGCTCACCTGCGTGCACCGGCACCTGGCCCACGGCGTCAGCGTCGCCGACGCCGTGCGCGGGGTCCTCGTGCACGGGCCCGATTACGGCGTGCCGATGTCGGACTCGATCAACAACGACATCGACGACGAGGGCAAGGGTGAGGGTGACAAGCCGCAGGACCTGGTCACCCGGCTGGCCGGGCTCGTGGACGAGGCGGCGCAGAAGACGGACAACCCGCGCGACGCCTACGCCGTGATGATGGCCGGACACGCTCAGTCGGTGACCGGTGACCTCAGCGAGGACTTCATCGCGGCCGCGGCGGAGGCCGGCACGCGCGTCACGGCGCACGCCGCGGAGGAAGCCGCCTTCCTGCGTGGCTACTGGGTCGGCATCTCCCGCGACCCGGCGACCGGGCAGCTCGAGGCCGGGCGCACCGGCTTCGTCAACGCGGCCGTGCAGGGTTACTGACCTCGGGCGTCAGGCGAAGGACCGCAGCTCCCGCCCAGCCGTGGCCGTGATGGCCCAACCGAGGAGGAACAGCAGCAGCGGCAGTGCCCAGACCAGGCCGTACTTGCCGGCGCGGATCGTCAGCGCCCGGGCGACGGGACGCACGTAGGGCGCGGCCAGCTGGGCGACCGCCGGGGGCGGCGGCGCTGCGACGACCACCACCGGCGGCAGGGGCCCGGGGCTGGACAGGAGGGGCGGCGCTGCGGGTGCCGGCAGTGG
>JALYIZ010000093.1 GCA_030775505.1 Actinomycetota bacterium
GGCCGTCGCCGCCCATGAGGCGTTGGCGACCGCGATCGCCAGGACGGCCGGCCGGCCATGACGTCCCGGACCATCGACACCTTGCCGCCGACGGGCCGCTCGGCCTCGCAGGCCAGACGCCTGGTGGCGCACGCGGTGCGCGAAGCCTCCCTCGACGTCCTGGTCGACGAGGCGCTGCTGCTCGTGACGGAGCTCGTGACCAACGCCGTCGTCCACGCGGGCACCGACGTCGAGGTGCACACGGAGGTCGAGGGCGCCCGGCTCCGGGTGGAAGTCGTGGACCACAGCCCGGGATCCCTCCCGATCATCGCGCCGGGGCCTGCGGAGCTGCGGGAGGGCGGCAGGGGGGTCTTCCTCCTCGACGCCCTGTCGACCGAATGGGGCACCCGGCACTTCGCGACCGGCAAGTCTGTGTGGTTCGTCCTCGGGCCGGATGTGCCGCGCACGCAGGGGCGGCTGCCCGGCGAGGCCGGCCCGCTGCGCCGCGACCTCGGCTGGCTGGTCGGCCTGCCGGCAGACCTCGAACAGCAGATCAGCTCGGCCCAACTGATCGGCGAGCTGCTGCTCCGGCTCACCGAAGCACTCGATCTGCCCGGCGGCTGGCTGGTGGCGGAGGCGGCCGACGACGAGCACCGTTGGGAGGTGATCGCCACCAACGACCCGACTCTCGAGCTGCCCGAGGTGGACCTGGTGCGTCGCGCGGCGGTGGTCAACCGCGACGCCGCCCTGCCCGGACCCACGGGCGGGCTCATCCTGCCGTTGCGCGCCCGCTCGCGCGTCTTCGGTGCGTTGGTCCTGCACGGCACGCAGGACCTCAGTGCCGAGGACGTCGCGGTGGCCCGGCTGGTCGGCGACCGCATCGGAGTGGTCCTGCGCGACGACCGCTCGCAGGCCAGCCAGCTGCGCAGCCGCGGATCTCTGGCCCTGCTCGCGGAGGCCAGCGAGATGTTCGCGGGGACACTCGACGTCCAGCTCGCCCTCACCCTCGCTGCCCAGCTCGTCGTACCGCGCTTCGCCGCCTGGGCCGCCGTCCTGACCGCCTACGAGCACGCCCCCCGGTTGATGGCCGTCGCGCACGCCGACGAGCGTCGCCTCGCGATGGTCCACTCCTCGCTCTCGGGCGACACCGGTCGGCAGCTGGCGACGCGGCTCGCCGAGGGGCTCGTGGAGGAGAGGCCGTTGCTCGTGCCGCTCGGGGACCTGCCTCCTGACCTCGGCGAGGACCGCTCGGGGGAGGTGCTGGCGGTTCCGCTGCTCGCCCGGCGCAGGCTGCTCGGTCTGCTGTTGGTCGGCCGCCCGACGACCGGCAGCTACGGGCGCGAGGACGTCAGCCTGCTGACAGACCTGGCCCGGCGGGCAGCTCTCGCCGTGGACAACGCGCGGCTGTACGAGGAACGCACCGCCATCGCCCAGGCCCTGCAGGCGTCCCTGCTCCCTCCGACGCTTCCCGAGGCCGACGGGCTGGAGTTCGGTGCGCGCTATGCCGCTGCCGGGGAGGGCAACGAGGTGGGGGGCGACTTCTACGACGTGTTCACCCTGCCGGACGGGGGCTGGGGGCTGGCGATCGGCGATGTCTGCGGGAAGGGGGCTGAGGCGGCCGCGATCACGCGCATGGCCCGCGACGTCCTTCGCCTGCTCACCCGCGACGGCTCGCCTCCGACGGAGGCGTTGCACCGGCTCAATGAGGTCATCCTCGAGCTGGCGGACCGGGGGCGGTTCTGCACGACAACGGTCGGCACCGTCCAGAGGCGGGAGACAGGGCTCAGTGTGTGCCTGGCCAACGCGGGACATCCGCCTCCGGTTCTGCTCCGCAGTGACGGCGAGGCGGCCTTCGTCGGACGGGCCGGCACCGTCTTGGGAGTTCTTGGCGACATCGATGTGGCGGAGGAGGTCGTCGACTTGTCTCCCGGTGACGCGCTGGTCTTCTACACCGACGGCGTGACCGAGCGCCGCAGCGGCAGCGACATGTTTGGGGACGACCGTCTGCTCGACTGCGTCCGGCGCGGCGGAGGTCTGACCGCTGACCGACTTGCCGGCGCGCTCCAGCAGCAGGTCATGACGTTCGGCACGGGGGCTACGCGCGACGACCTGGCCGTGCTCGTGGTGCGCTGCCCGTCGCGTCGCTGACCACCCCCTGGACGGCGGTCGCGGCCAGGCCGTCCCACGCCATGGTGGTGAGGTAGTCCGCGAGCGCGGCGCGCGACATCGACTGCTGGTCCAGCCACCGGTCCGCCGCCGCCCGCACCAGGCCCACCAGGCCGAAGCCCCAGGGCTCCGCCGCTCCCGCGTCCTGGCCAACTTGCCTGAGCAGCTCGTGGACCCGCCGGGCGGCATGGAGCCCGACGACGGTCGCGTAGTCGCGGACCGGGTCGGCGAGGGCGCCGCCCGAGGGTTGCCGCACCACGAACCGGTAGAGCTCAGGCTCCGCCTCGATCCCACGTAGGTAGGCGTCGATCCCAGCAGCGAGCATCCGGCGCGGCTCGGTCTCCCGGTCGATCGCGTCTGTCACGTCGCGGACGACGCCCTCGGCGAGAACCTGGCCGATCGCGAGGAACAGGTCGGCCTTGTCGGCGAAGTACCGGTAGAAGACCGGTTTGGCGATCCCAGACGCGGCAGCGATGCCATCCATGCCCACACCCGCGCCGCCCGCGCGCACCGCGTCGATCGCCGCCGCGATGAGCTCAGCGCGCCGTTGGACCCGGTGCGCGCGCCACCTCTCCTTGCGCCCATCCGGGTTGACGACCATGCCGTGTAAGGTATCTGATACTAGAAGTCACAGTTAACGAGGCAGGTGTCCGTGTCCCCTCCACGCATCACCATCGCCGGCCGTGGCTCGCGGCTGCGCTCGCTGGCCGCCGCCCTCACCACCCCGCTCCTGCCTGATGACTACCTGCACCTGGTCAACCCGCTGTGGACCGCCCGTGAGCTGCGCGGTCGCGTCGTCGAGGTCGTGGCCGAGACCGACACCGCGGCCACCCTCGTCATCAAGCCCGGCTGGGGCTGGTCCTTCGACTACCAGCCCGGTCAGTACGTCGGGATCGGAGTCCAGCTCGACGGACGCTGGCACTGGCGGTCCTACTCGCTGAGCTCCACCCCGGCCCAGGGTGACGGCGTGATCAGCATCACCGTCAAGGCGATGCCGGAAGGCTTCCTGTCCACCCACCTGGTCAATGGGCTCGCCCCCGGGACCATCGTGCGACTGGCCCTTCCTCAGGGTGAGTTCGTGCTCCCCGAGCCGCCGCCCGGGAAGGTGCTCTTCTGGACGGGGGGTAGCGGGATCACCCCCGTGATGTCGATGCTGCGCACCCTTGACCGCCGCGGGACCATGCCCGACGTCGTCCACGTCCACGCCGCACCGACGCGGGGCGATGTGATCTTCCGCGAGGAGCTGCACCGGCTGGCTGACACGCACCCGACGCTGCGGCTGGTCGAGAACGCCGACGACACCGACGGTCTGCTCGACGTGACCCGGCTGGCGGCGGTCGTGCCCGACTGGCGCGAGCGGCAGGCCTGGGTGTGTGGGCCCGCCCCGATGCTCGCTGCCGCCGAGAAGCAGTGGGCCAGGGCCGGTCTGGCCGGCCAGCTGCACCTCGAGCGCTTCTCCCTGACGGTCTCGACCTCGTCGGAGGGTGGCCACGTCAGGTTCGCGATGTCGGGCCGGGAAACCACCGTCGACGGCGCGACCACCCTGCTCGAGGCGGGCGAGGCACAGGGAGTGCAGATGCCCTTCGGCTGCCGGATGGGCATCTGTCACACCTGCGTCGTCCCGCTGAAGAAGGGGCGCGTCAAGGACCTGCGCAACGGCACGGAGTTCGACGCCGTCCAGGGTGTCCAGACCTGCGTCACCGCGGCCGCCGGTGACTGCGTCATCGAGATCTGAGGAGACACATGGCCATCTCTGACGTCGGCGCGTTCGCCCACCTGACCACCGAGGACGTCGAGGCCCTCGGCCGCGAGTTCGATGCGATCCGTCGCGACATAGAGGAGGCCAGGGGCGCCTCCGATGCCGCCTACATCCGGGGGGTCATCGCCCTGCAGCGCCGCCTGGCCGTCGCCGCCCGCCTGACGCTGTTCGCGAGCGCCTTCCCGCCCGCCTGGATGGCCGGTACCGGGATGCTCGCGGCGGCCAAGATCCTGGAGAATATGGAGATTGGGCACAACGTGATGCACGGCCAGTTCGACTGGATGAATGATCCGGAGATCCACTCCGGCACCTGGGAGTGGGACACCACCTGTCCTGCCGAGCAGTGGAAGCACTCGCACAACTTCGTCCATCACACGTTCACCAACGTGCTGGGCAAGGACAACGACGTCGGTTACGGGATCCTGCGCGTGACGCGGGACCAGATGTGGCACCCCGTCAACCTCGGTCAGCCGGTCTACAACGCGCTGCTCGCCCCGCTGTTTGAGTGGGGCGTCGCGTTGCACGACCTCGACCTGGCCGCGATCCGCACGGGCCGGAAGGACCCGGTGGAGCTGCGTCGTCAGCTGCGCGGGATCTGGCGCAAGGTCCGCAGGCAGGTCGGTAAGGACTACGTCGTCTACCCGCTCCTTGCCGGTCCCAACGCCGTGACCACGCTCACCGCAAACGTGACGGCCAACCTGATCCGCAACCTCTGGTCCTACATGATCATCTTCTGCGGCCACTTCCCGGACGGCGCGGAGAAGTTCACCGAGGAGCAGCTTGAGGGCGAGACGAAGGCCGAGTGGTACCTGCGCCAGCTGCTCGGGTCGGCCAACTTCGAGGGAAGCCGCTTCTTGCATGTGATGGCCGGCAGCCTCGGCTACCAGATTGAGCACCACCTGTTCCCGGACCTGCCCTGCAACCGGTACCCCCAGATCGCCGAGCGGGTCAGGGCGCTGTGCGAGAAGTATCAGCTGCCCTACACGACGGGCCCGCTCCACCGCCAATACCTGCAGACGCTTCGCACGATCTGGCGGCTGAGCCTGCCCGACCGCCAGGACGGGGCGAAGCCGTTGCAGGGACGCGGTCGGGCCCAGGACCTGCGGCAGCACGGAGGGGTCCTCGCGCCGCAGGCCGCCAGCGCCTGACACCGAAGTCCCGGGTGACGTTTCGTCGAGGCGAACGAGGGCCGCGCCGCCGGTCCGTGCTGAGATGCCGTCATGGCGACGACGGTGCTGCGCGGCGGACGGGTGCTCGATCCGGGGACAGGGCTGGACGCGGTCACGGACCTCCTCGTGCGGGACGGCAGGGTGGCGGGGGTCGGTCCAGGCCTCGTCGCCGACGTCGTCGTGGACGTGACCGGACTACTGGTCGGACCTGGTTTCGTCGACCTGCACAGCCACGTTCACAGCGTCGCCGGGCACCGCCTGCAGGCCCTCGACGGTGTCACGACCGCCCTGGACCTCGAGGTCGGTCTCATGCCGATCGGCCGCGCCTACGCCGAGGCCGCCGCCGCGGGGCGCCCGTTGAACTACGGCTTCTCGGCCTCCTGGTCCGCGGCCAGGGGCCAGGTCCTCACCGGGGTGCCGGCCGACGCCTCGCTGATCACCTGCCTCGGGCTCCTGGGCAACCCCGGCTGGCAACGTTCCTCGACCGGCGACGAGCTGGCTAGGTGGCTGGACCTGCTCCGGGGGGAGCTCTCGGACGGTGCGCTGGGGATCGGGATCGCCATCGGTTACGCACCGCAGTCGGACCCCGCGGAGTTCCTCGCCGTCGCCCGGCTCGCCGCTGAGGCCGGCGCACCGACGTTCACGCACGTGCGAGAGCTGGTGGAGAGCGACCCGACGACCCCCGTCGATGGATCGTCCGAGGTCTGCATCGCGGCCGCCGAGACCGGGGCGCACATGCACCACTGCCACGTGAACAGCACGTCCCGGCGACACGTGGCCCGGGTCCTGGCCACCCTCGAGCGGTCCATCGCGGAGGGTTCGCGCGTCACCGTCGAGGCTTACCCGTACGGCGCGGGCAGTACGGGCGTCGGCGCGTTCTTCCTGGCGCCGGAACGGCTGCACAGGTGGGGTATCGGACCGTCCGACATCGTGTTGCTTCCTTCCGGCGAGCGGATCCGGGACGCGGCGCGGCTCCGGGAAGTGCGCGAGCAGGCTCCTGGCACGTCGTGCGTGGTGGAGTTCCTCGACGAGACCGACCCCCGCGACCTCGCCCTTCTCGAGCGGGCGCTCGCCTTCCCGGACACCATCGTGGCCAGTGACGCCATGCCGGTGCACATGGCCGACGGGACCATCGAGGCGCTGTCGTGGCCGTTACCGGCGGGCGGCGTCACGCATCCCCGCACCGCAGGGACGTTCACCCGGTCCCTGCGCATGATGGTGCGCGACACCGGGACCTGGACCTGGCTCGAGGCATTCCGCCGGTGCTCCTGGCTGCCGGCCCGGACCCTCGACGAGGTGGCTCCGGCAGCCCGCGCGAAAGGCCACCTGGGCGTCGGGGCGGACGCCGACATCGTGGTGCTGGACCCCGACGTGTTGAGCGACCGGGCCACCTACCTCGCCTCGACCCTTCCCGCCGTCGGCGTCCGCCACCTCTTCGTGGGAGGCGTCCCGGTGGTGCAGGACGGCGATATCGTCCCGGACGCCCTCCCGGGCAAGCCCCTGCGCGGCGAGCCCCGCTGACCGCTCAGGCGCTCGATCGTTGGAACGTCCGGGTGCCCCACCAGGAGAGCAGACCGGCCAACGCGACGGTGCACACCGCACCCAGGACCACGTCCCGGTTCCCCAGGTCCCCGCGGAACAGCGCCCGCAGCGCGTCCACCGAGTAGCTGAGCGGGTTCGCCTGCGAGACGTGCTTGAGCCAGGCCGGCGCCAGCGAGAGCGGCAGGAGGACCCCGGACAGCAGAAGTAGAGGGAGCGTCACCCCCTGGATGAACGGCGCGAACGAGTCCTCGTCTTTGAGGATCAGGCCCATGGCGTAGGACGCGGCGGCCATGCCCAGCGCGAGCACCATCACCAGCAGCAGGGACAGCGCAACGCCCGCGACGGACGCGGACAGCCCGAAGGGGAGGGCGACCAGGGTCAGCAGGAGGGCCTGGACACCGATGGTCACGACACTGGACATGGTCCGCCCGAGGATCAGTGACAGCCGCCGCGCCGGAGTGACCCGCTGGCGGTCCACGACACCCTCGCGCAGTTCCTGGATGATGCCGAAGCCCGCGAAGCCCGCGGTGAAGATGGCGAGCTGCAGCAGCAGGCCGGGCACGAAGACCGCCCAGGCCCGGTTACCACCGAGCCCACCACCCGAGACGTTCTTGAGCAGCGGCCCGAACAGCCCCAGGTACAGGATCGGCTGGGTGAGCCCGAAGAACACCCACACGGGGTTACGCACGAGCTGGCGGGTCTGCCGCAGGAAGACGACCCAGGTCTCGGTCAGCATCAGGAAGGGTCCTCTCGCAGGGTGCGGCCGGTGAGGGTCAGGAACACGTCGTCCAGCGTGGGACGGGCAACGGTGACCGAGCCGGCACGATGCCCCGCCGCCTCCAGCGCCCGCAACACAGGAGCGACGGCCACGTCGCCGCGCTCCACCGTCACGTGCAGACGCTGTCCGTCGACGGTCACGGTGCGGATCTCGACCGCTGAGCGGACCACCTCGGCGCCCGCCTCGGCATCCCGGTCGAGGCCGACAGTGATCACGTCTCCCGACAGGGTTGCCTTGAGGTTCTCTCCCGTGTCGTCGGCCACGATCACCCCGTGGTCCATCACGAGCAGCCGGTCCGCGAGCGCGTCGGCTTCGTCGAGGTAGTGCGTCGTCAGCACGATCGTGACGCCGAAGTCCTCGCGCAGGGACCGGATGTGCTGCCAGAGGTTGGCCCGGCTCTGGGGGTCCAGTCCGGTCGTCGGCTCGTCGAGGAACACGACTTTGGGGGTGTGCATGAGGCCGAGGGCGATGTCGAAACGCCGGCGCTGGCCGCCGGATAGCTCCGAGAGGGCCCGGCCGGCGAAACCGTCCAGGTCGAGCTTGGGAAGCAGGACGCCGAGCCGCTCGACGGCGGCCGCTTTGGACATGCCCTGCAGCCGGGCCTGGGCTACGAGCTCCTCTCCCAGCCGGGTTCCGGGGGCGGGAGCCGCGCCGATCTGGGCGACGTAGCCGATCCGGCGTCGGACCTCGCGGGCTTCGCGCAGCAGGTCCGCGCCCGCGACGGTGGCCGTCCCGGCGGTGGGGGTCAGCAGCGTCGTCAGCATGCGGAGGGTCGTCGTCTTGCCGGCCCCGTTGGGTCCGAGCAGTCCGACGATCGCGCCGGACGCGACATCGAGGTCCACGGATCTGACGGCCTCGATCGGGCCCGTCTTGGTCGTGAAGGTGCGGCTCAGGGCCCTCGCGGTGATCATGGACATGCGGTCCACCGTAGCGGGGAACCGGACCGGGCTTTACCGGTTATCCCGGCCAGCCCGGGCCTGGTTGCGGCGAGAGCCGGGTCGCCGTGCCGAACCGGCCGGCACACCGCGCGGCGACCAGCCTCCCCTCGGCCGCGCTCAGCGCCTGCCCGCCACGGTGAGCGTGGACGACCTCGCTGAGGATCGCGTACTCGCCGGCGACCAGACCCATCTCCTGGTAGTCCAGGCCCGCGTCGGGTCCGCCCGAGAGGGCGCGCCCGGCCCAGTACGTGACGTGACGCTGGCACAGCGCTGCCAGCGTCGGTGGCGCGGCCGGCACGGCGGCGGGTGG
>JALYIZ010000094.1 GCA_030775505.1 Actinomycetota bacterium
GCTCACGCCCCAGCGGGCCAGCGCCAGCCCCATGCCGAGCAGGCGGTCGGGCCGCACGGGTCGCAGGAGCCCAGTACCGAGCAGGATCCGAGCACCGGCCAGGTCGAGCATCCGAACACGGTAACCGGCCGGGCCGGAGGCTCTGGGCATGATGGGTGGTGTGAGCTTCCGAGTGCTGCTGCCCGAACCCGGCCAGGTGGTGGACGAGCTCGAGGACTGGTACGGGGACTGGCGTGCCGAAGCCCGGACGCGGCTGCGGGCCGGCTTCGTGATGAGCACAGATGGCACGGTCGCGGTCGGAGGGCGGTCCGAGCCGCTGTCGGGGCCGGCCGACAAGGCGGCGTTCCACGCGCTACGCGCCGTGAGCGACGCCGTCGTCGTGGGGGCCGGCACCGTCCGCCAGGAGGACTACGGCCCCGTCCGGGTGCGCCCGAGCGGTGCGAGCTGGCGGGCCAGCCACGGGCTTCCCCCGGCACCGCCCCTCGTCGTCGTGAGCGGGCGCTGTGACCTTTCCCCCGCGGCCCGGTGCTTCGGCGGCGACACGCGCCCCTTCGTCGTTACCTGCGATGCGGCCCCGACGTCAGCCCGCCAGGCCCTTGCCGGCGTCGCCGACGTCGTGGTGTGCGGCAAGGAGCAGGTCGACCTGGCGGGGATGGTCGCGGCGCTGCGCGACCGGGGCCTGCGTCGGCTGCTCTGCGAAGGCGGCCCTTCGCTGCTGACGGATCTGCTCGAGCTGGGTCTCGTCGATGAGCTCTGCCTCACTGTCGCCCCACTCCTCGCCGGCGCCGGGCCGGGGCTGCTCACCCGCGTCCTGCCGACTCCTGTGGTGGTCACCACCCGGCACCTGCTCGCTGGAGAAGGCGGGAACCTCCTGTGGCGGCTGTCCCTCGACGGGGATGGCGCCTCGCCGGCGGCAGGAACCGACGGCCGCCGCGCCGAACGCTGAACGCATGTCCCAGCGCTTGAACGTCGCCCGGCTCGCCCCTGCCCTGCTGCTCCTTCCCGTGCTCGCTGCCGCCGGTACCGCCGGGGCCGCCGGCCGCGGGCAGGCCAACCCCGCGACAGCGCCGGTCTTCCGGCAGTACCACGGGCCGTCCTCTCCGCTGAGTGTGCGCGGGCAGACCACCGGAGCGGATGCTGCGGGGGAGCCGTCGCTGGGCTACGACGCGAGGACGGGGTCGCTGCTGTTCATGGCGAACAAGAACACCTACCGGGTCAGCGGGTTTGACCCGGCGCATGCCGACAAGGCGACCTGGACGGACGTCACAGACCCCGTCGAGGGGGCCCAGACCTCGGACCCGATCCTGTGGACCGACAGCACGACCGGACGGACGTTCGTCAACCAGCTGGAGTTGCAGGGCGGCTCCCTGCAGGCCTACACCGACGACGCCGGCAAGACCTACACGCACTCGACGATGGGCGGCTCGATCGGCCTGGCGTTCGACCACCAGAGCGTCGCGACCGGCCGTAAGGGCGAGGGCGGCCCCTACCCCGCACCCGTGGGCTACCCCAACTACGTCTACTACTGCACGAACGACCTCTACGCGGCGGACTGCGCGGTGTCCCTGGACGGTGGACTGAACTTCCTCGTCGCCAACCAGGTGTACGCCAGCGACCTCGCCACGGGGACCTGCCGGCCGCTGTTCGGCCACGTCAAGACCGACCCCCGCGACGGCACCGTCTACCTGGCCCCCGAGGCCTGCAACGGCAGGGCCGCGGTGTTCGTGAGCAAGGACAACACATTCAGCTGGACCAGCACCGTCCTCACCGGCGCCAAGATTGGCGACAGCGGGCATCCGTCGCTGGCCGTCGGACGCCAGGACGGCGCCGTCTACCTCGCGTATGGGAGCGCGGACGGTTACCACTCCCAGACAGGGCGCACCCACGTCAGCGTCAGCTTCGACCACGGATCCTCCTGGGTGCGCGACACCGCACTGGGCGCAGACCTCGGTCTGGTGACCAGCCGCTTCCCCGTGGTCGTGGCGGGCGATCGCGGTCGCGCGGCCGTGGCGTTCCTCGGGTCGAAGACCGATGGCGACCCGAACGAGACCGGGTTCACCGGGGCGCTCAACGCGCGTACACCGAGTGGTCACAAGCCGTACGCGGGCGTGTGGGACCTGTATGTGTCGTTCACCGCAGACGGCGGCCGGACCTGGCGGACCACCGATGCCACACCGCACGATCCGGTCCAGGTCGGGCCGGTGTGCACCATCGGCACCACCTGCACCGATGGCCGCAACCTGCTCGACTTCAACGACATGGTTCTCGACGGTCAGGGCAGGGTCGCGATCGCGATGGCGGACGGCTACCTGAGTAAGGGCGACACCTACCTCAAGGGGCTCGCCAAGGCCACCATCGTCCGGCAGGTCCGCGGCCCGTCCCTCTACGCCAGGTAGCGCATCCCGGCCAGGATGAAGGCAACGTTGCCTGACACGGGCGGCCGCGCGGGTGTCAGGGAAGCGTGACCACCGGCGGACGAGGTCGCGCGGCGAGCCAGTCCCGGGCGGGCCAGCCCTCCCAGTCCGCGGCGTCCGTCGTCGGCCGGCCGAGGAGGTAACCCTGCACCCAGTCCACGCCCAGGCTGGCCACGGTCTCGAGCTCGCTCGGCGTCTCCACACCCTCCGCGATCACGGTGGCGTCGAGGTCGAGCGCCAGCAGCACGAACGCGGTCACCAGTGACCGACGGGCCGGATCGCTCGTCACTTTGGCAATCAACGACCGGTCGATCTTGATGATGTCGGGACGCAGCTGCAACACGTGGTTGAACGAGGCGTAGCCCGCCCCCGCATCGTCGACGGCGATCCGCATGCCCCGCTCCTTCAGGGGCGCGAGTGCCGCGGTGATCGCCTCGTAACTGGCGATGGCGACGTGTTCGGTCACCTCCAGGACGATCCGATCCACCGCGAAGCCGGGTCCCAACAGGGCGGCGAGGGCCGGATCGGCAATGAGCTCCGGCGTCGCGTTCACGGACAGGTAGGCGCCGGGGGGCAGGGCGGGCAGCGTCGCCAGAGCGAGCCGGAAGGTGAGCAAGTCCAAGGACACGCTCTGCCCGGCGTCGCGGGCCTCGGTGAACCAGGTGTCAGGTGAACGCCCATCCGCGAATCGCGCGAGTGCCTCGGCACCCGCAAGCCGCCCGTCGTACAGGTTCACGATGGGCTGCAGCGCGACCCGAACTGCCTCGTTCCGCACGACCTGGGCGATCCGATCCCCGACGGAGGGACCGGCCGGCTGGCCCTCGACGGCGCGTCGGTCACTCCGGCGGCCCGCGTGTGCCGGGCGCCAGGAACCCCGGAAGCCGATGACCGCGCGCGCATCATCCTGAAGGACGGAGGCATTCCCCACCAACCGGATCGTTCGACCGTCTCGATGGCGCCAGCTCAGCTGCAGGTCCTGCCATCCCTCACCGGTCCGTCGGGCCCGGGCGGCGGCGGCGCCGGCTGCAACGGTCTCACCGTCCGCGAGCAGCGTCAGCATCGACCGGCCGAAGAGTTCCAATGCCGGCCATCCGATCAGCTCGACCACCTGCCGGTTGCTGTAGGTCAACCGCAGCTGCTCGTCGGTGGCCCAGAGCCACTCCGGGACCGCCACGTCGGCCGCGGACGCCCCGGGATCTCGCTCGGTAGCCCGGTGGCCGGAGCCGAGTGGGCCGGGTCCGGATTCGGCGACCGGCCACCGCCGCTCGGCAACCAGGCTGACGGCGAGGCCTACGGCAGACAGGAGCAGCACAGGCAACCAGGCCAGCCCGACACCGGCCAGCACTGTCGCGGATGGGCTGCCGTGAGCGCTGGCCCTACCCAGGGCGTCGAGTCGCAGCACGAGACTGAACGCGATCTCGACCGTGACGGACATCAACAGCAGCGCGAGCCAGAGCCGGGTCCTCACGGCGGGGCCTGACGCGGCGCCGAAGACGCGGCAGGCATGGCGCTGGCAGGGGGTCTAGGGCGCCCGGAGGACCCCGCCGGACTTCCCGTCGCTCCCGCCGAGCGCACAAGGGTCTCCACCTCGCCCACCAGGCGCTGGGCGACCGCCAGCAGGCGCCGGCCGGCCTCCGTCAGCCATACCCGGCGGGTCGTGCGCAGCACAAGGGGCAGCCCGAGTGCCCGCTCCAGGCGGGCCACCCGCCGGCTGATGCAGCCCGAGGTGACCCCGAGCCGGGCCGCGGCCCGGGCGAAGTGCAGTTCCTGTGCGAGGACGACGAAGGAGCGAAGGTGCTCGATCCGCACGGTCCCGACATCGTCGTGCCCCGTCGGTGCGGCCGTGCCCTCCGCCGGTCCAGCGGTCAGCACGGAGCGGTCGGCACCCCCCATATCAGCAGCACACCGGCGGCCCGGGGTGCGGCGGGACGAGGTCCGTGACCGGAGCAACAGGGGACGGGTCAGCCTTGGCCAGCCCCGCAGTCCCCACCGCCAGTGCGGTGACCAGGCCGGCGGACAGGACGGTCGTGAGGCCGGTGGCCAGCACGACATGTGCCTTCCTTCGGACGATCCACATGTGACACAACTCCTTGACTAAGTATGACTGTTGCTGAGACAGCACGAGTCAAGGCGTGTCCTTGCGGAATGTCAATGGACCGTTAGTGGCATGTCACACTCGGCAGTCACGCCAGTGAGGACAGCCGCGGGGGGCAGACATGGAGAACCCGGACTTTGGGCCTCGGCTCAAGGAGCTCCGTCAGACCCGGGGCCTGAGCCAGGCTGAGCTGGGCGGGGATGCCCTGTCCCCGAGCTACGTCTCCCTACTGGAGTCTGGCCGTCGTCAACCCACCCGCAAGATCGCCGCCGCCTTGGCCGCCCGGCTGGGAGTCGACGTCGAATACCTGTTGACGGGCACCGAGCAGCCGGCCCGCGAGCAGCGCGAGCTCGACCTGCGCTTCGCCGAGCTGGCCCTGCGAAGTGGGGACGCCGCCGCAGCCCAGGCCAGCTACGAACGGCTTCGCGCGTCACCCGGTCTCGACCCCGGCGACCTCTGGCGCATCGACTACGGACTGGCCCGGACCCACGAGACGCTGGGCCAGCTCGAAGAGGCTTTGAGGCTCCTCGAGGGGCTTCGCGAGCGTGCGCTGACGGACCCAGCGCGCTGGCCGTGGCTCGTCGTGGTCATGGACCTGTCCCGCTGCTACCGCGAGGTGGGTGACCTTGCCCGAGCGGTGGACGTGGCGGAGGAGGCCGTCGAGCGAACCCTGTCGATGGGACTGGCGAACCACGTCGACTTCCCGCGTCTGGTGGTCACCCTCGCCGGGGCCAGCCGCGAACGCGGCGACCTGACCCGGGCCGCCCAGCTACTGACCCAATTGCTGACCTCGATGTCGGAGAGCACCCCGCGACGCGATCGCGGGGCCGCCCTGTGGAACGCGGCCCTTGTCGCGGCCGAACGCGGCCACTTCGCCGACGGGATCCTGCTGGCCGAAAGGGCACTAGCCCAGTTCGCTGACGAGGAACAGACGCGAGCCAAAGCCTCGGTGCGCACCTTGCTGGCCTGGATCCTGCTCGAGGCACCCGGCGGCGACATCGACCGTGCGCTGACGCTGCTCGCCGAGTCCCACGCCGCGCTTCTGGAGGCGGGGATGCAGATCGAGCTCGCGTACACCGAGACGGAGCTCGCCCGTGTCGAGGTGGCCAGCGGCCATCCCGACGAGGCGATCACCTGGGCCCGCAGCGCGCTGAACCGCCTCGGCGATAGCGACCGCCTGGAGTCCAGTCGGGCCCGGCTCGCCCTGGCAAGAGCGCTGCTTCTCCGAGGCGAGACGACCGCAGCAGTGACCGAGAGCCAGGCAGCGGCGGAGGCGCTGCGCGGCATCAGCGCGAGCCGTCAGGCAGCCGCCGTCTGGCGGGACCTCGCTGAAGTGGAGGGGGCGGCCGGCCACGTGGAGGCAGCCCAGGCGGCCTACCGCACCGCCCTCGACGTGCTTGGCGTGTTCGGTCAGGCGCCCACAGTGGCGTTCGCAGCGAGCCGGGCTGCAGGGGTTACCGCCTGATCAAGCTTCCGCGCGTCGGGCAGAGAGAGGGACGGCTGAAGGCGGCGGTGGCATCAGTGAGCGCCGCGAGGTGGCAGTCGCGTCTTCGGGGCCTTATTCCTGATCGGCGCCCCGCCCTTGTGGGGCCGGCATGGGCGTGCCGTGCCGGACCGAGATCCCCAGGGACACCAACACAGTGATACCGAGCCCCTCAACCGGGTCCGACCCGAGCACAGGTCCCACCCTCCTCGGGCCTGACATGATCTTCGTCGGGTCGATACCGGGACTATTCCTGACATTCACGTGCAGTTTCCCCCCTCCGCCGGCAGGAGAGCCCGCCCCGCCGTCGAATCCTGGCCCACCGTCCGCGTCATCCCGAGGAGTCCTATGCGCACCACCGTGCGCTTGTTGCTCGTTGCTGGCCTTCTTACAGCGCCCTGTGCGACCGTGCTCCCCGGCGTTCTCGCGTCGGCCTCCGAGCCGGTAGGTCCAGCCGTGGACTGGTCGCCGCCCGTCGCGCTCGACAGCGGCGGCGCTGAGCCGAGCATCCGGGTCGCCCCGGACGGCCGCTCGGCCGCCTACATCTCCGCCCCGAGCGGACTCGGCAGCAACTTCTGGCGCATCGACGAATCCGTCGACTCGTCGGGGAGCACCCACCTGACTCCCACCGTGGGCGTGCAGCCGGACCTGGGCACCGGAGGTGGCGACGCGGAGATCTCGGTCGGCACCTCCGTGGACCCGGCGACGGGATGCGCTCCTATCGCCTACTCGGGTCTACACAACATCGACCTGTTCAACAACTTCACGGTGTCGCACTCGACCGACTGCGGGAAGACGTTCTCGCTTCTCAACCCCTACGCCACGCAGAACACGCTCACGGACCGCCAGTGGCAGACGTTCGACGGCAGCAAGACCAATCACCTGCTGTACCACAAGGTGGACACTGGTCAGATCGTCGACAGCCGGTCCGAAGACGGCGGGATGACCTACGTGACCCTCGGGACCCCCGCGGGCGTGTCCGGAGTGGTCGACCCGCTCCACGCGTACACGATCCAGAACGTCAAGATCGGCAACGTGGTCACCGACCAGACCCGCCCGGTCAGCGGAAAGACCTATCCCGTCAGTGGCGAACAGGTGCATACCCTCTGGGCGACGTTTGCCGGCACCCGCGACGCCGCCGACACCGTGGCCTCGAAGACGCTCATGGGACCGGTGTTCAACCACAGGGACACGATCTACGTCGCGCGCTCCGACGACGGCGGCCTGACGTGGACGGACACGACCTCCTACACCACGGCCGCTTCCTCCACCCGTGAGCTCGACCTCATCTTCCCGGTCATCTCCGTGGATGGGAAGGGCAACGTCTACAGCGCCTGGACCGACGGCAACCTGGTTCAGTACTCGGTGTCCACCGATGGGGGCACTACGTGGAGCAAGGCGTACACGGTCAACCCGGGCGAGGCGGGCGCGGTGGCGACCGGCGGGACGGCCGACCTGTTCCCGTGGATCGCCGCTGGTGCCGACGGTCGTCTCGATGTCGTCTGGTACCACGGTTCGGGCGGAGACACGACGGGCTACCGCTCCGTCGGATCCGCGGGCACCACCTGGACCGTCGCCTTCGCCCAGCTGGCCGATGCGACGCGCTCGGACTCCACCGGGGCTCTCACCCCGACCGTTGTCAGCTCCACCCTGGCGGCGAGCCCGGTCCTGCACACGGGCAACGTCTGCAACAACGGCACGACCTGCGGACTGACCAACGCCGCAGAGGACCGCACGCTGCTGGACTTCTTCCAGGTCGCGATCGACGGCCGTGGTCGAGCCAACATCGCCTACGCCTCCGATGCTGGCACGCCCAAGACCGCACACATTGAGTACATCCGACAGAACTCCGGACAGAGCCTTCTCGACGGCTCGGCAATCAAGCCCAACGTCTTCGCGACAGGCCCCACCCAGGTCGTGTGCAGCGCGGACGGAACGATTACCGATCCTTCTGGCGACGCCACGGGTGTCCTCTCGGTGCAGTCCACGCCCACGCCGTCACAGGACGATCTGGACGTTGTTCGCGCGTTCTGGAGCACCACCGGGACCGGGCCGAACGCGACACTCACGTCCCACGTCAAGGTGAAGAATCTCGGGACGCAGGGAGGCCAGTATTTCCGCTTCTACTTCACCTTCAACAACGTCAAGTACCTCACGGTCGCCAGCCGGGATCTCACGGGAGCAACGTTCTTCGACCTCGAGGCGGACGGTGCGACTGGAGCAACGACGCTGAAGACCGTGTCGGGCACCTTCGACGTGGCGGGCAATGAGGCCACTGTGTCGTTCAGTCTGGCCGACTTCACGGCCACGGCCAAACCAGCCAAGCCCTTCATCCTGGACAGCCTGCTCGAGTCCCTGCAGGTGCTCGCGCAACGCAACACCACTGCCGCGACGCTCACGTCCGACACGGCTACGGGGACCTGCCCCTACGTCATCGGGGCGGCGGTGCGACCCGAGAGCGCTCCGTCGGCGAGCCCGAGCAGCGCCTCACCGAGCCCGAGCAGCGCCTCACCGAGCCCGAGCAGCGCCTCACCGAGCCCGAGCAGCGCCTCACCGAGCCCGAGCAGCGCCTCACCGAGCCCGAGCAGCGCCTCACCGAGCCCGAGCAGCGCCTCACC
>JALYIZ010000095.1 GCA_030775505.1 Actinomycetota bacterium
GCCCACCCCGCCACGCCCTCGCACGCCAGCCCCCGTCCCACAGCGGCCGCCCGGTGAGCCGGCGCTCGACGACCTCCCTCGGGCGCCCCGGGGCCCGACTGGGTGGGGGGCTGGCCGCGATGCTGCTCATTCTCGCCGTACTCGGCGGCAGGCTCGTGTGGCTGCAGGGAATCAACTCGGCTGCCTACGCCGAGACGGCGAGCAGGCAGCGGCTGAGCACGACGACCCTGCTGGCCCCGCGTGGCCAGATCACGGACCGCAACGGCGTGCCCCTCGCCCTCACGGTGGACGCGCGCGCTGTCTTCGGCGAGCCCCGGACGATCGCCAAGGCCACCTGCCCCCCCGTCTCCTCCCGCCCGTGCACGGCAGCGGCGATCGCTGCTGCCCTCGCCCCCGTGCTGCACGTTCCGGCGGACGTCCTCACTGCCAAGCTGTCCCGCACATCGGCCTTCGTGTACCTGGCCAGACAGCTCGACCCCGCGGTGGCCAAGCAGGTGCGGTCGCTGGATCTCATCGGCATCGGAACCCTTCCCGAGCCCAAAAGAATCCACCCCGCGGGAGATGTGGCAGCGAATGTCGTGGGCTTCATGGACCGGGACGGGATGCAGGGCCTGGCCGGCGTCGAGTACGGCTGGGGCAGCGTCCTGGCGGGCCGCGACGGCAGGGCGACGGCGGAGACCGACCGGGCGGGCCGGGTCATCCCCAACGGAGTGCAGTCGCGCGTGCCGCCGGTGCCCGGCAGGGACATCGAGCTCACCCTGGACAGGGATCTTCAGTGGTACGCCCAACAGACACTGACGGCCAAGGTTGCCGAGACCAAGGCGCTCAACGGCGCGGTGATCGTGCTCGACGTCCGGACCGGCGAGGTCCTGGCGATGGCGTCGACCCCGACGTTCAACCCGGACGCCACGTCGCCGGTTACGGACGCGGCACGCCGCAACACCGCCATCGGTGACACCTACGAGCCCGGAAGCGTCAACAAGGTCATCACCGCCGCCGCCGCCCTCGAAGCCGGCATCGTCACCCCCTCGACGGTCATCACCGTGCCCAACACCTACCAGGTCGCGGGGCACACGCTCCACGACGCGGAGCAACATCCGCTGGAGCACCTGACCTTCGCCGGCGTCATCGCGAAGTCCAGCAACATCGGCACGGTTCAAGTCGCCCAGCAGCTGGGCCCGGACCGGCTCTACGCCGCGCTGCGCAACTTCGGTTTCGGCACGCTCAGTGGGCTCGGGCTGCCTGGAGAGCAGCGCGGCTTCGTCCCCAAGCCCGCCAGCTGGTCGGGCACCTCCATCGCCACGATTCCCATTGGCCAGGGCTTGTCGGTCAACGCCCTGCAGGTGGCGTCCGTCTACGCCGCCGTCGCCAACGACGGCGTCCGGGTGACGCCCAACATCATCAAGGCCCTGGCGGACGGAACCGGACGGATGGTCGCCGTCGCCCCCGCGACCGCCCGGCGGGTGGTCCCCTCCAGCGTCGCGACCACCCTGCGCAGCATCCTGGAAGCCGTCATCACCGACCAGGGGACGGCTCCTCTCGCTGCGGTGCCCGGCTACCGGATCGCGGGGAAGACCGGGACAGCCCAGCGTCCCGACGGACACGGGGGATACGGCGGCGGCTACACGGCGTCGTTCGTCGGCATGGCCCCGGCTGACGCACCGCGCCTGGTGTGCGCCGTGGTCATCCAGGCCCCGCAACACCCCTACTTCGGTGGGCTCGTCGCCGCCCCGGTGTTCCATGACGTGATGGGTTTCGCGCTGCGCAGCTTTGCCATCCCCCCGACGGGCACGACGGCAGCGCCGCTGCGGCTGACCGCCGGCTAGCGCAGGTACCCTCCCGACGTGTCCGCGACCCCGGCCGGCGCGCCGGCACCGCGACCGTCGGCGCCGGAGCGCAGACGGCTGGTGGAGCTCCTCGCCCGGGTCCCCTCGCTGCGGACGGATGTCCCGCTCGGCGACCTCGCCGTCTCCGGATGCACGCATGACTCACGAGCCGTGATCACCGGGGACCTGTACGCGGCACTGCCGGGCCAGACGGTGCACGGCGCAGACTTCGCCGAACAGGCCGTCGCTCGCGGAGCCGTAGCCGTCCTCACCGACCAGGAGCGGTGCGTAGGGGTGTCCAGCCTCGGCATCCCCGTCCTGGTTGCCGACTCGCCCAGGGCAGTCCTCGGGCAGGTGGCCGCCTGGGTCCACGGCGACCCAGCGGAGCACATGCTGATGCTCGGAGTCACAGGCACCAACGGCAAGACGACGACCGGCTTCCTCCTCGAGGCCGGGCTTCGTTCCGCGGGGATGCGCACTGGCCTGATCGGCACCGTCGTGACCCGCATCGGCGACGACGTCGCACCGTCGGTGCGGACCACCCCCGAGGCCACCGACCTGCAGGCCCTGCTCGCTGTGATGCGTGAGCGCCGCGTCGAGGCCGTGGCCATGGAGGTCAGCAGTCACGCCCTTTCGTTGGGACGGGTGGAAGCCATCACGTATGACCTGGCCGGCTTCACCAACCTCACGCAGGACCACCTGGACTTCCACGGCACGATGGAGGCCTATTTCCAGGCGAAGGCGTCACTGTTCACGCCCGCCCACGCCCGTCGCGGCGTGGCCATCGTCGACGAGCCGCCCGGGAGGCGCCTCGCCGCAGAGGCGCCCATCCCGGTTGCGTCGCTCGCGACGACGGGTAAGGCCGACTGGTGGGTGGACGACGTCGAGTGCACCGGGGGCGGCAGCTCGTTCACCCTGCATGGTCTGGGACTGTCCCTGCCCTGTCGGACGCCCCTACCGGGCCGGTTCAACGTGGACAACCTCGCGCTGGCCGTCTGCATGCTCGTCGAGGCGGGGATCGCTCCTGAGCTGGCCGTGGCCGGGGTGGCAGGGCTCGCCGGGGTCCCGGGCCGGATGGAGCGGGTGGACGCCGGGCAGCCCTTCGCGGCGCTCGTGGACTACGCCCACACCCCTGAGGCGGTCACCACATTGTTACGGTCCCTGCGTGGCGTGACGGCGGGAAGGTTGCTGCTCGTGCTGGGCTGCGGGGGTGACAGGGACACCGCCAAACGCGCCCTCATGGGGCGAGCGGCCGTGGCTGGAGCCGACGTCGTCGTGCTGACCAACGACAACCCCCGCGGCGAGGACCCGATGGTCATCCTGGCCGCCATGGCCGAGCAGGCCCCCGGCGCCGTGATCGAGCCGGACCGCCGAGCCGCCATAGCGCTCGCGGTGGCGCAGGCGCGGCCCGGCGACGTACTTGTGGTCGCCGGCAAGGGCCACGAGAGCGGTCAGGAGGTCGCGGGAGTGATCACGCCCTTCGACGACCGGCAGGAGCTGCGCCGGGCGCTGTCGGCGGTCACGTCGTGATTCCGCTCCCGTTGTCCGAGATCGCGGCGACCGTGCGGGCGCGTGTCGAGGGTGCCGACCCCGCTGAGGTCGTCAGTGCCCAGGTGGAGGTGGACAGCCGCCTGGTCGAGCCGGGCGGGGTGTTCGTGGCGCTGCGCGGGGAGCACCAGGACGGGCACGACCATGCTGCCGACGCCGTCCGCCGGGGAGCCGTCGCCGTGGTGTGTGACCGCCCGCTGCCGGGCCTGCCCTGTCTCGTGGTCGGCGACCCACTGGTCGCCTTGCAGTCCCTCGCCCGGGCGGTGTTCCTGTACGACGTCCCGCCACTGACATTCGGGATCACCGGCAGCTCCGGCAAGACGTCCACCAAAGACCTGATGGCGCAGGTTCTCGGCGCGTGGGCGCCGACCCTCGCTCCGAGGGAGTCGTTCAACAACGAAGTCGGCCTGCCGTTGACGTTGCTGCGCCGGGAGCTCGACACCCGGGGGGCAGTGCTCGAGTACAGCGCGCGTGGCGAGGGCCACATTGCCTTTCTGTGCAGCATCGCCGCACCGCACGTCGCGGTCGTGCTCAACGTCGGAAGTGCCCATCTCGGGGAGTTCGGCAGCCGGTCGGCCATCGCGCGGGCGAAAGGCGAGCTGGTCGAGCGCGCCCTGTCGATGGCGGTCCTCAACGCCGACGACCCCCATGTCATGAGCATGGCCGGCCGGCGTGCCCCCGATGCCGAGCTCCACACGTTCGGGCTCGGGGCGGACGCCGAGTACCGCGCAGAAGACGTCGATGTGGACGCCGATGGCCGGGCGACGTTCACCCTCGTCGGTCCGCCGAACCGCGTCGGAGGTGCCAGCGCCCCCGTGCACCTGCAGGTCCGCGGCGCCCACCAGGTTCCCAACGCCGTTGCCGTCGCCGCTGCCGCGATGAGCATGGGTCTGTTCCCCAGCGTGGCCCGGGTCGCCGCGCTGCTCAGCGGAGCGACCGCTGCGAGCCACTGGCGGATGGAGGTGTCCCAGCGTCCCGACGGCGTCACCATCGTCAATGACGCCTACAACGCCAACCCCGAGTCGATGCGAGCCGCGATCGACACCCTGATGGTCATGGCCCGACACCGACAGCGGCGCACGTTCGCCGTGCTCGGTCAGATGGCGGAGCTCGGTGCGGAGGAGGAGCGGGAGCACCGGGCTCTCGGCGAGTTCGCCGCGGAGCGCGGGGTCGACCGCGTCGTGGTGGTGGGACCTGCCGCCGCCGCGGTGCAGGCCGGCGCGGGGGACGCTGTCGCGGTGCGCGTGGGCAGCCAGGCCGAGGCGCTGGCCCTGCTGGCCAGGGAGCTGCGCGCCGGGGACATCGTGCTGGTCAAGGCCTCGCGTTCGGCCCGCTTCGAGGTTCTTGCCGAGGCACTCCTGGAGGTGCCGGCATGAGGTCGGTGCTCATCGCCGCCATGACCGCGCTGATCATCTCGCTCCTCGGTACCCCGGCCGTGGTCCGCCTGTTCCGGCGGCGCGGCTACGGGCAGGAGATCCGTGAGGACGGCCCCTCCAGCCATGCCACGAAGCGCGGGACGCCCACCATGGGCGGGACGGTCATCCTCGCCGCCACCACCACCGGGTACGGCCTGGCGCACCTGCTCACCGCCAACCAGCCCACGCGAGGCCCGACGGCGAGCGCACTCCTCGTCCTTGGCCTGATGGTCGGCCTGGGCCTGGTGGGCTTCGTGGACGATTTCATCCAGATCCGCAAGCAGCGCTCCCTGGGCCTCACGGCGGCGGCGAAGTTCATCGGGCAGCTCGTGGTGGGGGTCGCCTTCGCCGTGGGGTGCCTGCAGTTCCGCAACAGCGCGGGGCTCACGCCTGCCTCGACGCACCTGTCGTTCACGCGGGACTACGCCGGGATCGGTCTGGGCACCGCGGGGTTCATCCTCTTCGCCTACCTGGTCATCACGGCCACGTCGAACGCGGTCAACCTCACGGACGGGCTCGACGGGCTCGCTTCGGGATCGGCCGTGATGGTGCTCGCCGCCTACGTCGTCATCGCCTTCTGGGAGTTCGGCAACAGCTGCGCACGACACGCGGCGACGTCCTGTTACTCCGCGCGGGACCCGCTGGACGTCGCGCTGGTGGCGGCCGCGGCAATGGGGGCCTGTTTCGGGTTCCTCTGGTGGAACGCCTCTCCCGCGAAGATCTTCATGGGTGACACGGGTTCGCTCTCGCTGGGTGGCCTGCTGGCCGGGATTGCCATCGTGACCCGGACCGAACTGCTGCTCATCATCCTGGGCGGTCTGTTCGTCGTTGAGACGCTCTCGGTCATCATCCAAGTGGGTGTCTTCAAACTGACCCGCCGCCGGGTGTTCAACATGGCGCCGATCCATCACCACTTCGAGCTGTCCGGTTGGGTCGAGAACACCGTCATCGTCCGGTTCTGGATCATCGCCGGGCTGGCTGTGGCCTTCGGGATGGGCGTGTTCTACGCCGAGTTCCTCTCCGCCGGCCCGCTGGGGTGAACGACGGGTTCGCGGGCACGGACCTGGCCGGACGGCGGGCCGTCGTTGCCGGTGCGGGAGTCTCGGGAGCCGCCGCCGCGCAGGCGCTGCGTGACAGGGACGCGCGCGTGCTCGTGGTGGACCGGGACAGCGAGCGCGCGGAGATCCTGCGGGCCCGGGGGTTCGAGGTCGTCGACCGGGCAACGGCGCCGGACGGGACCGAGCTGCTCGTCACCTCCCCGGGATGGCGGCCAGACGCACCACTTCTCGTGGACGCCTCGGCACGCGGGATCGAGGTGCTCGGTGAGGTCGAGCTGGCGTGGCGGCTTCGCCCGACCCGGCCCGCGTCGTGGCTGGTCGTCACCGGCACCAACGGCAAGACGACGACGGTGCGCATGCTCGAGGCAGTCCTGCGTGCGGGAGGTCACCACGTTCTCGCTGCGGGAAACGTCGGGCTACCCCTCGTCGAGGCCGTCCTCGCCGAGCCGGCGCCTGACGTGCTTGCCGTCGAGCTGTCGAGCTTCCAGTTGCACTGGTCGGACTCCTTGCGGCCAACTGCTGCCGCCGTCCTCAACGTCGCGCCGGACCATCTCGACTGGCACGGCTCGCTGGCTGCGTACGCCACGGCCAAGGCCAAGGCCTGGACCGGTCTGACCGCGCTGGGCAATGCCGACGACGAGATCGTGCGCACCATGCTCGGCCGCGCACCAGGACGTCGGGTGGCCTTCACCCTTCGCGTCCCGCGCTCCGGCGAGCTCGGCCTGGTGGACGACCTGCTCGTGGACCGGGCCTTCCCTGATGTTCCGGGCGAGGCGACCGAGCTCGCCTCGGTCGGGGACCTGCGCGTGACGGGGCCGCACAACGTGGCCAATGCCCTGGCCGCCTCCGGCCTGGCGCGGGCCTACGGGGTCCCTGCCCAGGCGGTGCGGCTGGGCCTGCAGTCCTTCCGCGCCGAGCCCCACCGCAACAGCGTGGTCACCGAGCGGGACGGGATCCGGTGGGTCGATGACAGCAAGGCGACCAACCCTCATGCGGCGGCGGCCAGCCTGGCCGCCTACCCGCACGTGGTGTGGATCGCAGGTGGCTTGCTGAAGGGGGCCGAGGTCGACGACCTGGTCCGTCGGGCCGTGCCCGTCCTGCGCGCGGTGGTCCTGCTCGGGACTGACAGGCAGCTGTTGCGCTCCGCGCTCGCGCGACACGCGCCCGACCTCCCCGTCGTTGAGGTCGTGCGCCTCGACACTGAGGCCATGTCCGAGGCCGTCGAGCACGCCCGGCGGATGGCCCGGCCAGGCGACACGGTCCTGTTGGCCCCCGCCGCAGCCAGCATGGACTGTTTCAGGAACTACGCCGAACGCGGCGAGCTCTTCGCGCAGGCAGTCCGGGCCCTGCCGTGACCACGTTCGAGGCGGGATCACGTACGGCGCGGCGCGCTCCCGCGGCCACATCAGCCGCCGCCAAGGTGCCGGTGCTGCAGCGACCGCTGGCGTCCTACCGGCTGGTCCTGGTGAGCACCGGTCTCCTGCTGGCTCTCGGCCTGGTCATGGTCTTCTCGGCCTCGAGCGTGCAGTCCTACGCCAAGTTCCACAGCTCCTACGCGATCGCCACAAAGCAGGCGATCTTCATCGCGATCGGGCTGCCCTGCATGTGGGTCTCGTCGCGGCTGCCGGTGCTCTTCTGGCGCGCGGTGGGCCACCCGCTCATGCTCGTCGCGGTCCTGGGCCTCGGCGCCGTCCTCGTCCCCGGCGTCGGCCGCAACGTCCTGGGTGCCACCCGTTGGATCCCCATCGGCGCAGGCTTCAACTTCCAGCCCAGTGAGGTGGCCAAGCTCGCCCTGGCCCTGTGGGGTGCGGACCTGCTGGTCCGCAAGCGCAAGCTGCTGGGGGAGTGGAAGCACTTGTTCATCCCGCTGGTCCCAGCTGCTGCGGTCCTCGGCCTGCTCGTGATGCTTGAGCCCGACCTGGGGACCACCATTGTGGTCGTCTCTGTCCTGGTCGCCCTCCTGTGGGTCGTCGGGACTCCGGCCAGATACTTCCTCGGCCTGCTGACGCTCCTCGGGACGGTCGGGACGCTGCTGGCCGTGCTCGAGCCCTACCGGCTGGCCCGGTTGACCTCGTTCCTGCACCCGTTCAACGACCCACAGGGGACCGGCTTCCAAGCCGTGCGGGGCCTCTACGCGTTGTCCTCGGGAGGGGTCCTGGGGCTCGGTTTGGGTGCCAGCCGCGAGAAGTGGGCAGGCGGCCTGCCCAACGCGGACACGGACTTCATCTTCGCCATCATCGGTGAGGAGCTCGGGTTGCTTGGCACGTTCACGGTGCTGTTGCTGTTCGCCACGCTGATCTACTCGGGTGTCCGCATCGCCAAGCGCTCCACCGACCCGTTCTCACGGCTCGCCGCCACGGGGGTCACTGCGTGGCTCGCGGCCCAGGCGCTGGTCAACATGGGGGCCGTCGTCGGGCTGCTGCCCATCACCGGCATCCCGTTGCCGTTGATCTCCTTCGGTGGGTCCGCGCTGATCCCCACCTGCGTGGCTATTGGGATGCTCCTCTCGTTCGCCCGCAACGAGCCTGGGGCAGCCCGCGCGCTGGCCGGCAGGCGTCGCCACCCGGCCCGCGCCCGGACCATGGCTTCGGCCAGGTCGGCGCCCAGGTCCTCGGCAGGGTCCTCGGCAGGGTCCTCGCC
>JALYIZ010000096.1 GCA_030775505.1 Actinomycetota bacterium
GTTCACCGACTATCCGCATGCCGTGCTCGGGCTCGCGCAGGCCGTCGCGCCGGTCGGCGCATGGATCGCGGTGACCGGGCGCTGGTCCTGGGCCGCCGTCGTCCTCGGACTCGGCGTCGGCTTGTGGATCGGCGGGTTCGACCTGATCTACGCCTGCCAGGACACCGAGAGCGACCGCGCGCAGGGGGTCGGCAGCGTGCCCGCGAGGTGGGGCAACGACGTTGCCCTCCGGGCGTCGACAGTGGCGCACGTGGTCACGTTCGGGCTGTTCGTGACGTACGGGCTGATGGTGGGGCTGCACGGGCTCTGGTACGCCGGGCTGGCGGCGACGGCGGCGAGCTTCGTCTACCAGCACCGCATCGTCAGCGCCGACGACCTGAGCCGGGTCAACCGGGCGTTCTTCACCAGTAACGGGTTCGTCGGGCTGGCGCTGGGCCTGTGCGCGGTGCTGGACCTGGTGCTCCTGCCGTGAGGACGCCGTGGGTGGTCGGGGTCAGCGGGGCCAGCGGCACGCCCTACGCCGCGGCGGTCGTGCGCGGGCTGCTCGCGGCCGGTGAGCCCGTCGACCTCGTCGTCAGCAGGGCGGCCAGGCTCACCCTGCTCGACGAGACCGGCGTGAGCTGGCACGACGACGCGGCGAGCCTGCTGTCGTGGGCCGGCACGCAAGGCGACGTCCGGTTCTGGGGACCGGGCGACCTGGCCGCGGGACCCTCCAGTGGCAGCTATCTCACCCGGGGCATGGTGGTGGTCCCGGCCAGCACGGCATCGCTCGCCGGCATCGCCCTCGGACTGTCCAAGGACCTGTTGCAGCGGGCCGCCGACGTCACCCTCAAGGAGCGCCGGCCGCTCGTCGTCGTCCCCAGGGAGGCGCCCCTGGCGCGACCGACCCTGGTCCACCTGCTCGAGCTGCACGACGCGGGTGCGGTGGTGCTGCCGGCGAGCCCGGCGTTCTACGGGGCGCCCGCGACGGTCCAGGACCTCGTCAACATGGTGGCCGGGAAGGTTCTCGACGTGCTGGGGGTGCCGCACGAGCTGGCGCGCAGATGGACCGGGGAGCTGGGGGCAGCCCGGCAGGAGTAAGAGCGGGTGGGTCAGCGGCCGCCGGGGTCAGCATCCGCCGGGGTCAGCGGCCGGTGACGTCCACGACGCGGTCGACCGGCGACTCCGTCGGCTGGGTCGGGATCACCGGGGTGTCCGGGAGCACAAGCGCGCTCTCACCCTTGAGAAGTTCGCGGACCTCGGATTCCCGGAAGCGGCGGTGGCCGCCGGGGGTGCGGATGCTGCCGATGCGGCCGGCGGAGGCCCAGCGGGTCACCGTCTTGGGGTCGACCCGGAACAGTGTGGCGACCTCCCCGGGGGTGAGCAGGCGCTCGCGGCCGTACGACGGGGTCTGGGTGCGCTCGTCCATGGTGGTCCCCTCTGCATCCGGGGAGACCTGCGGTCCCCCCGTCCTGATCAACCTAACGGCTGAATCGCCCATTTGTGACGCGAAGGGTCAGAATTCGTTTAGGGGCCCACACCCCCGGGTACCCGGGGCGGCCGTCGCTCAGTGCTGGGATCCCCAGGGGAGCTCGACGAACGGGCTGATCCGGGCGAGTGGCAGCCCCTGTGCGGCGGCGCGGAGGAGGCCGCGGCGACGGCCGCTGCTGCGGCGGGCCAGACTGTGCAGGTCGCGGGCGCGGGTGTGCAGGCCCTCGAGGGTTTCTACGCTGATCATGACATCACTTCCCAGGTTGTTACCGTATTTGACCTTCGAATAGGAGGTTACAGTGCGACGACGACCTACGCATCACAGTTAGGGTGTGAGGTGGACGACATCGACAGCCGCTTGGTCGGCGCCCTGCAGGCCGACGCGCGTGCCTCATTCGCGGACCTGGCCCGCCTGGTCGGCCTGTCCGCGCCCTCCGTCCAGGAGCGGGTCCGCCGCCTGGAGCGCACCGGCGTGCTGCGCGGCTACCACGCCGACGTCGACCCCAAGGCCGTCGGGCTGGCAGTGACGGCGCTCGTCGGGATCATGCAGCGCGAGGGCGTGGAGCAGGACGTGCTGGCGACCCGGCTCGAGGCGGTGCCCGAGGTGGAGGACTGCTGGTTGGTGGCCGGGGACGAGGCGTTCGTGGTGCGGGTGCGGGTACCCGACGTCGACGCCCTCGAGCACACCCTCGGCGTCCTCCGTCGGGTGCCCGGCGTGGGGCGAACGAGGACGACGATCGTGCTGTCGACGAGGTTCGAGCGGCGGCGGGTCCTGCCTGGGCAGTGAGGGGTGGACCGGCCACCCGGGCGAGGGCGGGTTACCGTTGACCCCCTCTCGTGAACACTTTCACAAGGAGCCACCGGTGGACGCAGGCCTGAAGCGCGAGCTCGAGGACAAGGTCCTCGCCGGCGAGCGGCTCAGCTACGACGACGGCGTGGCGCTCTACGCAACGGACGACCTCGCCTGGCTCGGTGGTCTGGCCCACCACGTCCGGACCGCCAAGAACGGTGACCGGGTGGTCTTCAACGTCAACCGCCACCTCAACCTGACCAACGTCTGCACGGCCTCCTGCGCCTACTGCTCCTTCCAGCGCAAGCCCGGCGAGAAGGACGCGTACACGATGCGTGTGGAGGAGGCGGTGCGGCTGGCCAAGGCGATGGAGCCCAGCGGTCTCACCGAGCTGCACATCGTCAACGGCCTGCACCCGACGCTGCCGTGGAAGTACTACCCGCGGGTGCTGCGCGAACTGAAGGCCGCCCTGCCACAGGTCACGCTGAAGGCCTTCACGGCCACCGAGATCCATTACTTCGAAACGATCTCCGGGTTGAACGCCAACGATGTGCTCGACGAGCTGATCGACGCTGGGCTCGAGTCCCTGACCGGTGGGGGCGCCGAAATCTTCGACTGGGAGGTCCGCCAGCACATCGTCGACCACGCCACCCACTGGGAGGACTGGTCCCGGATCCACCGGCTGGCCCACGCCAAGGGCATGCGGACGCCGGCGACGATGCTCTACGGCCACATTGAGCAGCCGCGGCACCGCGTGGACCATGTGCTGCGGCTGCGCGAGCTGCAGGACGAGACGGGAGGCTTCGCGGTCTTCATCCCGCTGCGCTACCAGCATGACGGATCCGGCGACGCCACCCGCAACCGACTCACGACGCAGACACGTATGGCCGACGGCGCCGAGGTGCTGAGGACCTTCGCGGTGTCGCGCCTGCTGCTCGACAACGTGGACCACGTGAAGCAGTTCTGGGTCATGCACGGGCTGTCGACGGCCGCGCTGTCGCTGTCCTTCGGCGCGGACGACCTCGACGGGTCGGTGGTCGAGTACAAGATCACTCACGACGCCGACGGTTACGACACCCCCTCGACCATGACCCGCGAGGACCTGCTCGCCCTCATCCGGGACGCCGGCTTCACGCCCGCGGAGCGCGACACCCGCTACAACTTGATCAAGGAGTACGACGGCCCGGTGCCGCTCGCGCAGCGCCGCGCCGAGCCCCAGCCGATGAAGGCGTGGGCGTGAGTTCGTACGGCCGGGAGCTCGGGCGCTACAGCCTGGCCCGCCTCGGGCTGTTCCTCGCGACCTGCGTCGTGCTCGGCGCGGTCGGCATCAGGGGTCTGCCGCTGATCGCCGGCGGGCTGCTGCTCAGCAGCGTCATCGGCTTGTTCGCGCTCCGGCGGCTGCGCGACGGATTCGTCGAGGCCGCGAGCCAGCGGGCCACCGAACGCCAGGAGGAGCGGGTACGGCAGCGGGCCCAGCTCGACGGCCCGGCCGCCGCCGACGCTGACACCCAGAGCTGACGGGGCGCGACGCGCCCCCGTGCGGTCAGCCCACCCGACGGCAGGAGGATTCAGTCCGGAGGCGTCGAACCGTCGGGCAACCGACGAGGAGACCCCTTCATGGCCCGCCGCACCCAGCTGGCGCTCACCGCAGGCGCAGCGCTGATCGCCCTCACCGGGCTCGCGATGCCCGGTGACGCCGCACCGAAGCCGACCCGGTTCGGCGCGCCCGTGCAGATCACTCCGCCGAACGGGGGCGGTTACGAGCCGGGCGTCATCACCGACACGTTTGGCAATTTCTACGCAACCGCCCACAAGGAGAACGCCGAGCTGGTGGTCTCCCCGGACGGCCGCAACCCGGCGCTGGTCCGCTCCCAGTCCTGGGCCTGGTACTCGCCCGACGGGGGCACCACGTGGAAGAACCTGCCCGAGGGCCCCGGCGATGTGTACTCGCACACCTTCGGGGACGAGGGTGACCTGACCCGCGACGACGCGGGCAACGTCTACCTGGTCGACACCAACGTGAAGGACATCAATTTCACCGCCTGGCACGCGTCCGGCCGCGACCAGATCTCCTTCGTGCGGCACCTGCCGACGGTGGGCTTCGGGGAGCCGCTGGCCGACCGACCCTGGGTGACTGCCCACCAGGACGGGCACGTCTTCTACTTCGGCAACGAGGGTGACAAGTCCAGCTACCCCGCCGCGCACATGGGCGAGCAGTACGGGAGCGGAACGGGTCCCGGCCGCTTCACCGTCTACTCCTCCTACGACGGCGGCTCGACCTGGGACCACGTCGGCACCCAGCTCGCTGACAGCGGGTGGTGCCGGCCGCAGGCCGCCCCCCGGTCGAAGTACATCTACGTGCTGTGCACCAATGACTCGGGCGCCGATGGGAATGTCCACAACCAGGGTGACGCCGGGTATGCCGTAGGCACCATCTGGGCCTATGTGTCCGCCGATGACGGCAAGACCTGGCGGCGCTACGACACCGGCGCGCGCTACAACGGGCATACCTCCGGCGGCTACTACAGCTGGCCGTCGCTCAACGTCGCGAAGGACGGCTCGATCTGGGGCCTTTACCTCAACGGGGTGACCCCCGGCTGCTCGAGCGCCTCGTGCACGCCCACGAGCAGCCGGTTCATCGTCGTGCACTCGACGGACCACGGACGGCACTGGAAGGTCATGGACGCCACCCCGTCGAAGCCGGGCATCTACGAGTACGCCTGGCTCGCCGTCGCGCCCGACGGAAAGACCCTCGGCCTGGCCACGTATGGACACGCCAAGGCGGGGGCCCCCTGGTACGTCTACGGGTCGACGTTCCGCCCCGGCGCGCACCCGGTCCTCACCTCGCTCGACCCGGAGAAGCCCGTGTCGACCTTCTCCGGCGCCCCCGGCGACTTCCTCACCGCGGCCTTCGACCCCTCCGGCCACCTGGGCATCACCTGGACGCGGGACAGCGTGAACGCGTCCACCCCCGTCGCGACCGCCGGGGTGCTGCGGGACATCTTCTTCGCCCGTTCGCTCTAGCCCGCCACCGCCCCGTCCCGTCCCGCGCCCGCACCGCCACCGCCACCGCCACTGCCACCCGAGGAGACCCGTGCGCCGCTCCCGACCGACCGTCCTGCTGGCAGGTCTGGCCGCCGCCGCGACGATCACCGGCCTGGCCACCCCGGGTGACGCCGCGGGCCGTCCCGGTCCCCGCTGGGACAAGCCCGTCCTGGTCAGCAGCACCCAGGCGGCCCGCGAGACGAGCTTCGCGATGGACCCGCAGAACACCCGGCGGCAGTTCATCTGCGACCCCTCCGGGGTGCCTAACACCGACCACGGGCAGTCCTACTTCCACCGCTCCCGCGACGGCGGCCGCAACTGGCAGGGCGTCAACGTCGAGACGGCGGCGACGGATACCCGCAAGGCGACCTTTGAAGGCGGTGACTGCGACGTCGCCTACGACGCGGGCGGCACCATGTACAGCGCGGACACGTGGCTCGGCAACCTGTCGGTGGGCCACAGCACCGACCACGGCGAGACGTGGGGGGGAACGTCGATCGCCGTGTCGAGCCCGATCGTCGACCGCCCGTGGCTGGTCGGTGGACCGAAGGGCACCGTGTACCTGTCCTACCAGGACCTGCAGTGCTGCGTGCCGTCGGCGTTGTGGTTCGCGGTGTCGCACGACTACGGGCAGACCTTCAGCAGGTCGGTGCTGGTCACGAAGGGGCAGGCCGACGGTCTCTACACCTGGGAGGGCAACTTCGTCGTCGGTCGCGGCGGCACCGACATCTGGCTGGTCTACTCGCGCCGCAGCTCCGGGGTCGTCGCTACGGGGGCTTCCGCGCCGGAGACGATCTGGGTGACCCAGAGCCACGACGGCGGGGCCACCTGGCAGCCCCACCTCGTCGCGACCATCCCCCAGGAGACGACCTCGATCTATCCGAGCATCGGCCTCGACGCGGGCGGTGACCTCCACGTCGTCTGGTGCGCGCCGGCAACCCGGGGGAAGGGCACCCCGGTGTCCTACGCCGCCTCCACCGACCACGGCCTGTCGTGGTCGTCGCCGGTCTCCCTCAACCCGGGCAAGGTCGGCTGGGCGCCCTGGGTCGTGGGGGGCGCCGCCGGGCAGGCGGCTGTGGCCTGGCTCGGCAGCAACGAGGCGGCGGCCACCGCCTCGACGAACTCCGACTGGTACTTCTCCTGGGCGAAGGTGAGCCTGCACCCCCACGGTCGGCCGACGGTCCGGACGGGGAACACCACGTCGGACCCGGTGTGGTCGGGCAAGCAGACGGTGCCGGAGTTCGAGATGCTGCGGCTGGATGCCAAGGGGAAGATGCACCTCGGGATGAGCGTCTTCCGCCGGGACAAGGGCGTCACCAGCTGGGCGGTGTACTCCCAGAACGAGCGGTAGTCAGGTCGCCCGTATGGCGGCGGCGAGCGCGCGGCTGGCGGCTTCGAGCATGGCCAGCAGCTCGGCTTCGTCGACGCCCTGCGCTGCGAGCTCGCGGCGGAACAACTCGATGCTCACTCCAAAGGCGGGATAGCACGCCTCCGTGCGCCGGATGCCCTTCGCAGTCAGGGATACGAGAGCAGCCCGCCCGTCGCGCGGGTCGTCCCTCCGTCGGATCAGCCCGCCGTCGGCAAGGCGTCGAAGGTAGTTGGACAGGGTCGTGGGCCGCATGCCGACGAGGTCTGCGAGTTCCGTGGGCCGGATGGGGCCGGTAAGCCGCAGGACGCTGGTCACAGCGAAGTCCTCGGGCCGGAGGGGCGCTCGGGCCATCGTTCGTCCGAGCAGGTGGCCCAACTGCTGATCGAGAGCGAAGACGAGGATGAACGGCCCTCGTGCCCCCATGGTCATTCGGTCAGGTTACGGCTCGGCAACAGGATTCCAATATACTTCAAGTTGGTAGTATCTTGCACTCGTGAAGCTGCTGCCGCCAGTGATGGCCGTCATCCTTGCCGTTGGCTGCACCGCTGGGTCGAGCACCGCTCGGCACTCCTCGGCACCGGTCGCCAGCCGTGCCCCTGCCTACGTCACAGCCCGTGTGACGACGGGCAGCAAGCCATGCGGGATCCTCGGGGCGGGCGGCAAGATCTGGGTCAGCAACCTCTCCGACGGGAACGTGGTCACCATCGACCCGGTGACGAGGGCGCTCGGCAGGCCGGTCGTCGTCGGGTCGCAGCCCTGCGGGCTCGCCTATGGAGCCGGGTCCATCTGGGTGGAGAACTACGGCAGTGACAATGTGACCCGGGTAGACGCCGCCACGGAGAAGGTCATTGCGACGATCGGGGTGGGGCATCAGCCCTACGACGTGACGTTCGCCGACGGTGCGGCCTGGGTCACCGACTTCGCCGACGGGACGGTGTCCAGGATCGACCCGCGCCGCAACAAGCGCACCGCGACGATCGCGGTCGACGGCTCGCCTGTCGGGGTCGCTCACACGCCCGGGGCCGTCTGGGTCCCACTTCAGGACAAGGGGGAAGTCGCTCGCATCTCCACCGCTACCAACCACGTCGTCGCCCGGATCAAGGCGGGTGACGGAGCGGGCTGGACCGCCTATACCGACAAGGGGGTCTGGGTCTCCAACGGCAGCTCGGGCACTGTGAGCCGCATCGACCCGGCCACCAACCGCGTCGTGGCGACCGTCAAGGTCGGGACCGGGCCGCTGGACGGCGACGTCGTGGACGGACGGGTCTGGGTGCCGGACAGCAGCGGCCAGCTGTACTGGGTGGACGCGGCGTCGAATGCCGTTCACGGCCCGATCCCCGCGATGGTCGGCAACCCCTTCGTCCTGGCGGGCTACCGGGGAGCCATCTGGTACGTGGACTACGCAGGAACCGATGTGGTGCGGATCGACCCGTCGCGGGCGGGCTGACCGACCGGCGAGTGGCCGTCAGGGTGACCTGTGTCCGCCCCGCACGGGGCCCCGGTCCAGCGGCAGGCCGTGGCGGTCGCCGGCGACGCGGACGAGGACCGAGACCCACGTCCGGAACGGCCGCCAGGCCTGGCTGATGCGGGCGACCTGCGCGGCCGTCGCCGGGCCACCCAGGTCGTAGAAGTGGCCGACATAGGCGGACAGCCCCGGCTCGTCGCCGGTCATGACATCGGTCGCTCCGGTCGAGCGCAGCAGGATCAGCGTGGCGTAGAGCGGCCCGATCCCGGGCAGGGTCCGCAGCCGCCGCAGCGCCTCGGCCGGCTCGAGTGCGGCGAGCTCGGCCGGCTGTAGC
>JALYIZ010000097.1 GCA_030775505.1 Actinomycetota bacterium
CGGCCAAGGCGGACGTCACCCCCCACCAGTGGCCGGTGGGCGAGGCCGCGTACGGCATCGGCCGCCTCGCGGGGGGTGCCGCGCATCCGTTCTACGCGCGGGCGGTCGCGATCCGGTCCTGCGCCGATGCCGCGACCGTCGTGCTCGTGGGCTTGGACAGCCAGGGCTACTTCACCGCCTACAAGGAGGACCCGGTCGGCGCCGCCACTGATCCGGCGCAGGGGCTCGGCACGACCGGGATCCGACTGACGGCGCAGGCGGCGACCGGCGTCCCGGCGGACCAGATCCTGGTCTCGGCCACGCACACCCACAACTCCCCCGACTCCGTCGGGATCTGGGGAGGTGGGTCGCAGGCCCACAACAAGGCGCCCTACTTGTCGCTGGTGAAGACCCAGACCGTCCTGGCCATCCGGCAGGCTGTCGCGAGCTTGGAGCCGGCGAGGCTGACGGCAGGTACGGCGGACATCACTGCCTTCCTGGGGACGTACGGGCAGGTCCGTCGTGATCCGGCCAACTTCCCCACCGACCACGTCCTGCGTGTGCTGCAGGCCGTGTCGCTGCACGGCTGCCGCACGATCGCCACCATCGTCAACGCCGGAATCCACGCCGACGTCGCCGGGCCACTGCACGGGAAGAACGGCCTCGACGTGGTCGACCCGGACTGGCCGGGTCGGGTCGCCACCGACACCGAGCGGGCCCTCGGGGGCGGGACGACCGTGGTCCTGCCGGGCGGAGTGGGCCGCACCGGGCCGAGCTTCCCCCTCGGGACCGACCCGCACAGCAAGGACGACCTCGTCCAGGTTGCTGCCTACGGGGACGCACTCTTCCGGCGGGTGGCCACGGCGCTGACCGCCGCCCGACCCGTTGCACCTGGGCCCGTGTCGGTCGTCGACGTGCGGCTGAACGAGGAGATCGCGGAGCCGGCGCTGATACCGCTGTTCTACGCGGAGGCGGGCATCCCCGGCCAGGGCGGTCCCACCCTCGGCGGAACCATGCGATCGGTCCTGCCGCCCTACACCGTCGGGAATGTGCTCGCCGCGGAGGCGCAGACCATCCGCGTCGGCCCGCTCATGTTCGCCGGCGCGCCTGGTGAGGCCTACCCGGAGCTCGCGACCGAACTGGCCGCCCGAGTGCAGACCGGGGCAGTTCCACCGTTCCTGGTCGGGCTGGCCAACGACCAGCTGGGCTACACCCCGCCGGCAACGGAGTTCCCGGTTGTGGCGACCGTCGACGGCGGCGACGAAGGCGTGTTCACGATCAACGCGCACTTCGGCTCGGACCTGGTCAACCAGCACCTCAAGGCGGCCCGCTCCCTGGGGTTCGCGACGCAGGGAACGGAGCCCTACCTGGGGATTGGCAAGGTCGTCCCGGACGACCAGCAGACGCCGGCACCCGACCACGCCCTCCCCGAACCACGGGAGTCACGGTTGTCCCGGCACTGCTGAGCTCCGCGGCGGCCCTGGACCCCGGGACCCGGCATCATCAGACGCCTCGAGGCGACGGAGGTTCGCGGATGAACGTCCCACCAGTGGTGGACATGACCACCTGGCAGGCAGCGCGCGACGCACTGCTGGTCCGGGAGAAGGCGCACACCCGCGAGGGCGACGCCATCGCCGCGGCTCGCCGGCGACTGCCGATGGTCGAGCTCGACGGTCAGGTCGAGGTCGTCGGCGCCGACGGTCCCGTCCCCTTCCTCGAGCTGTTCCAGGGACGCGCCGAGCTCGTCGTCTACCAGCACATGTGGTGGGACGGCGCACCCCACCAGGGCCAGTGCGAGGGCTGCACCGTGACGGCCTGGGCTCTGCGGGACGCGGCGTACCTGAACGCGCGCGGCGTCTCGTTCGCCATCCTCACGATGGGCGCGTGGGACGAGGTCGCCCCGTTTGTGGGGTTCATGGGCTACACCCAGCCGTGGTACTCCGTACGTCACACGCCCGAGCCGATCGGCGGCGACATGGGCAACCTCCGCACGTTCCTGCGCGACGGTGACCGGGTCTTCATGACCTACGCCACGACGGGGCGCGGCACCGAGATGGCGAGTGGGGCGTTCGCGCTGCTCGACATCACGCCCTACGGACGGGGAGAGGCCTGGCAGGACACGCCCGACGGGTGGCCGGAGGGACACGATCCGTGCTGGTACTGGCGGTCGGACGCCTCAGGCACTCCGGCGTGGGGGCCCACCAGCCGGCCGACTCCGCAGTGGAGCCGTCCCGGGGCCGGCCCCGTGGACACGCTCGGTCGTGAGGGGGCCTGCCACTGACGCCGGGCAGCCTGGGTGGGCGTACGTGGTCTCGAACCACGGACCTCTGCCGTGTGAAGGCAGCGCTCTACCGCTGAGCTATACGCCCGGACTGGTGCGGCGCGAGACTACCAGCGGCGTCAGACGTTGCCCGCCGCAACCACGGGGGCGGCCGGGAGGGCCGGAGCGGTGCGCCCGCGCTCCTTCGTGACCATCAGAGTCACCACGTCCGTGGGGTTCTGCAGCAGCATCACCCGGGGCACGACGTCGAGCTTGGCGGCTGTCACGTCGAACGCCCCCACCGCCCGGAGGTCACCGAAGCGCGACTTCTGCCACAGCACGTAGGTGCTGGTGGCGACGTCGTTGCGGGTGAGCCCGTCGATGACGAGCGAGACCTCTCGACCGTGTACGACAGCGAGGACCACCGGAGTGCCGTCCGTGGCCTTCAGCTGCACCTGCTGCGCGGACGTCAGCCCGAGCTGGCTGACGACCTGGCTGACCCGGGACTGCCACGCGCTCTGCTGGGTCTGGCCGTCACGCAGGGAGGTGTTCCAGATCCCGAGCGAGATGACCAGAGCAACCGCGGCAGCGACACTGGCCCAGAGGGGGGCGCCGCGGAGTGCGAAGGCCTGGCGCTTGCGGTTCCGGGCACCCTCCAGGGATGTGACCGCCGGCGACTCAGGGAAGACCGCGGGTCGGCCCGAGGCCTGCACTCCCGCTCGGATCGCCTCCAGCAGCGCGGCGGGTGGCTCGGCGACTTCGGCGTAGGCCAGGTGGGCCAGCGTCTCGTTGTGCAGGGCGACCGCGCGGCCGCAGGGGGCGCACGTGGCGAGGTGGGCGACGAAGGCCTCCTCCTCCTGGGGTTCGAGCGCGACCAGCGCGTAGCCCGCCGCAAGCTCCTCGAAGCGCTCGTGGGACTCGAGGCGGTTCATGGCGCCGTCCTTGGCTCGTACGGGGCGTCCAGGGACGTCACGGCATCGGAGATGCCGTCGAGGGTGTCGCGAAGGCGGCGCATTCCCGCCAGCATCCTGGTCTTGACGGTTCCCAGCGGGGTGTCCGTGAGCCCGGCGATCTCCCGCTGCGTGTAGCCGCCGAAGTACGCAAGGGTGAGTGCCTCGGCCTGGACGGCGGGCAGGGTCTTGAGCGCCTCCCTGACGCGGTCGCGACGCATGAGCGACCAGACTTCGTCCTCGACAACGGGAGCGTCGGAGACCCGGTCCTCGAGCACCTCCGAGCTGGTCCGGCGCTTGCGCAGGTTCTCCTCCCGCCTGACGGCGTCCACTGCCTTGTGGTGGGTCATGGAGAGCAGCCACGTGGAGAAGCCGCCCCGCGAGGCGTCGAAGCGGGAAGCGTCGCGCCACACGGTCAGGAAGACCTCCTGTACGACGTCCTGCGCGAACTGCTCGTCCGCGAGGATTCGCCGGGCCAGTCCGTAGCAGGGTCGGCCGTAGCGCCGGTACAGGGCCTCGAGCGCCCCACCGTCACCTTCAGTCACGCGGGCGACGAGCGCCCGGTCGTCGAGTCCGTCGTAGGGGGTGCCGACGTCGACCGAGGGCCGAGGCTCACGAGCGACCCCTGGGGGGCGGCTGCGCGGCAGGGTCACGGTCATCCTCACGACTGTCGTTCGCGCGCGGGCGCGGAACGGATGGGTGCAGGCCGAACGTACCGCCGAGACGGGCCCCGCTTCGCTGGAATCAGTCCGGAACTGGGCCAGATGTCCGTTCTGTCCCCGCCGAACGGGTGACACAGGGTTACGGGCCACCGCGACGGGGGACGTCCCAGGTCCCAGCACGTTCCTGCCCGCCCGGAGGTACCGCGTGACGGCCCGACCCGTCTCGGTCTGCAGCGAGATCCAGCTTCGGCTGGTCATCCCCGGGTCCTCAGCGCTCCCGGTGCGCGCCGGGCTTCGCTACGACATCACCGACCCCTACGCGGTCCAGGTCAGCTTCCACACCGGTAGCGACTCCGACGCGGTGGAGTGGACCTTCGCCCGCTCGCTGCTCACCGACGGGGTGTCCTCGCACGTGGGTGACGGTGACGTGCAGGTCTGGCCGGCCACGAGCGGCGGTACCCCCGTCGTGTGCCTGTCGCTGTCGTCCCCCTCGGGCAAGGCCCTGTTCGAGCTGCCGCTGGGTGACCTGGCTGACTTCTTGGGCCGTACCTACCTTGCTGTGCCGACCGGCTCGGAGAGCGATTTCGTGGACGTCGAGGCCGAGTTGGCGCTCCTGCTGTGGGCAGAGCCGGAGACCTGATCCGCACCCGGCTCTGCTAACCTCCCCGATCGTCGCACCGAGCCCGATCGCCGGTGTGCGCACGCGGACGTGGCTCAGTGGTAGAGCATCACCTTGCCAAGGTGAGGGTCGCGGGTTCGAATCCCGTCGTCCGCTCGGAAGACGCCCTCGGGCGTCTCTCGTCGGTACCGGATTCCGGTCCCGGCCGGGTGGCCGAGTGGCTTAGGCAAGGGCCTGCAAAGCCCTGTACGCGGGTTCGATTCCCGCCCCGGCCTCGCACTGCCCGGTCCGCTCCGGGTCATGACAACTGAACACGAACGGGCGATTGGCGCAGTCTGGTAGCGCGCTTCCCTGACACGGAAGAGGTCACAGGTTCAAGTCCTGTATCGCCCACAACGTATAACCGCAGGTCAGAGGCCATACCGACAAGATCGTCGAATGCCATGTGCCCCACGTCGTGCCCCACGGGCCAGCCGTGCCCCAACGATGGTCCTGGCGTGGGGCACGCGGATCGCGGCCGGGCCTCGGCGAGTACGACGCTCGGCGCGGAGCGACCGTCGCTGGTGAGTGGCGCCCGTGTGAAGTGTCGGAAGCGAGCCCTGCTGATGAGGCGTAGATCAGTTGGGTGGGCCGCCAGAGCTTGTTTAGGCATCGGCGAGGGCGTCACCGAAACGTTGCTGTACGGCCTGCCTGCTCACGCCGAGCATGACGGCGATCTGGGACTGTGTGAGCCCCCCCTGCTTTCCACTGCGGATAGCCGAGACCAGTCTTTGACTCTTCTCGGCAACCGCGTCGGTGAGTTCCTTGTTCGCATCACCGATCTTTCGCATGAGGTCGGCGTGCTCGTCGTTGCCGGATGCGAGCGCGTCGACATCGAGGCTGTCCAGCCACTCATCAACCGCCTTCGCCGCGGCGTCAAGCTTGTCCTTGCTTCGCATTGTCATCACCCCTTTCCTGGGACCATCGGTAGGTACTTCGCGCGGATCTTCATCGCGTGAATCACGATGGGTTCCTCCTCCGGGTCGTCGTCGAGAACGACGACTTCGAGAATCCGCCCGCTGAAGTCAGGTCCGAGGTAGAGCGTCGCTTCGGGGGTGTCCCCGTCGATTGCTCTGAGCGCGTGCCTGATGGCGTGCAGCATGTCCTCGTCGCTCACCCCGTGCTTGCCGGCGAGTTCGGCGATCTCCACGATGCAAGGTTACCTTGCATCGTGGGCAGGCGCCAGCGGGTCGTACTGGGCAGCCGTTCCGCTCCTTGCCGCTCCCTCGGATCACCGGATTATCCCGGTCAGTAGGTGATGCCGCTACCTGCTCTGTTCCAAGGCACCGCGTGACATGAGGTAACGGCATTCCTAAACGGGGTGGGGACGTCAACCCCCTGTAGCTGCGTGCTTTTTGCCTGTCGGGGTCGCTGGTGGCATGCCTCGACCGCGGGGCGGGGTCAACACGGAGCGCCCGCAGACCCGAAGGGTCGAGGACGAACGGTGTTGAGGCCGTCCAAGGGAGGGGCAGGCTGCGTGGCGGCCCGGCAGCCTGGTGTGAAGTTCTGACGGCTTCGTCTGATGTCGAGGTGACGGGCAGCAGGGCTGCCAGGCATTCCTTCGCGACGACCCGAGGGTGTCTGCATGAAGCCGCGGGGAGACCCAACTGTTGGGTGCGTGGGGCCATTCACTTACTCGACCTGCCCGCGGAGGGTGGTCATGCCGCTACCCGGCCCGCACGACGACTTGGGGGTGTCAGGCGGCTGGCTCCTCGGTGCTGCTGTCGTGGGTGTCGAGGCAGCGGGCATGACCGTCACGTAGGACGTAGTAGACGACTTCCAGCATCCGCCGGCCGGCGGCGACCTTGGCGATGTTGCGGGCCGGTCGGCCACGGCGGGCCAGGATGCGTTCCTTGACCGCAGCCACGGTTGGTTCGCACGGGCGTTGGATGGCCTCGACGGCGGCCCAGCGCACCAGGGCGCAGCCCTCTTTGCTGATCTGGCCGCGCCGGACGGTCTTGTCCGACTCGTAGTGCCGAGGCGTCAGGCCCGCCCAGCAGGTCAGGGCCCGAGCGGTCGGGAAGCGGTTGATGTCGCCGATCTCGACGACGAACACCGCCGCGAGCGTCGGGCCGATGCCCTTGATCTTGAGCAGGTTGCGGTAGCCGACGTGGCTCTTCAACCTCTTGTCCAGCTCGGTGACTACCGCGTCGATCTCATTCGCGAGCAGCAGCATCAGTCTCTGCTGTGACGCCAAGCGCGTCGCCGACAGCGCCGGCAACTCCACCGTGTTCAGCAGCGTCAGGCCAGTCGGTCCCTCCAGGTGTGAGACCTCCAGCCGGATCCCGTGCTTGGCCAGCAGGCCACGGATCCCGGACTTCACCGACGTACTGGCCTTCACCAGCCGCTGCCGGTGCCGGACCAGCTCGCGCAGCTCCCGCAGCTCGACCGGTGCGATCCACGCCTCAGGCAGAGACCCCAGACGCAGCAGGTTTGCGAGCTCGTAGGCATCGGCCTGGTCGGTCTTCACACGCTTGGTATTGCGCATCTTCTTCATCCCGTACGGGTGCGCAAGGTGCACGTCGAACTTCGCGGCCTGCAAGGCGTCGACGGCCCAGTACCAGCCGTAAGTCGCCTCCACCGCCACGGGCGCCCGCCGGCCCGCCTTGCGGACCTCCTTCACCAGAGCCTTCGGGTCGTTGTCGATCCTGACCCACTCGATCAACTCGCCCCGATCATCGATGCGGCCGACCACGGACCGGTGCAGGTGCAGATCCACACCGACCCATTGCTTACTCTCCGAGATAGCGTTGCCCACGGTGGCCTCCTCGAACGTGTGGTTGTGAGCAACCCAAGAATCCTCTTGGGAACCCACGGGAGCGGAGGCCCCGCCCCGTTATGGCATCACCTACCCTTGGGGCGGACGCAGGTTCTGGCACGCCGTGCCCATCCCATGTTGGGCCTCTGATACCTCACTGCGGTCGCCGTACATCAACTGCGTGAGGGTGTCGAAGGCGCGTCCCAGTGCCACGTACCGGGGGTCTCGCCGCGCGACGGCGACATCCCCGCCGATAAGCGAAACACGTTCGTTCGCTCCCGGTGCGACCCGGACCAACGTGAACGAGTCGTTCTGCGAAGGGGGGCCGATAGGAACGTCGCTGTAGGTCCACAAGTCCACTTGCTCGTAGTGCAAGCACGCCTGTTGGGCTGCCCTCTTGGCGCCGTCTCCCACCGGACGGGCCTCAGGCACCGGGTTACTGGTGCACGCGGGCACGGCGATCCCCAGTAACGCGAGTGCTAGAGCGAACCGCCGCATGCCGGAGGGTAGAGCCGGATAGCCGCGCTGGCGAGCGACGCCTACTTGACCTCGGTGGGCGGCGGCGGGTGCGACCCAAGCGGGGGCTGTCGCCCTGCCTGGACCATTTCCTTCAACACCTGGCAGGCGTGGGCCTCGGCATGGCCGTTGGCAACCTCGCATTCGCCCGCCAGATGCTCGCCGGAGCGCAGCACCCTCGGCAGGGTGACGCCGTGCGGCAACCCGCTGAAGTCCGCCGTACACGCGATGTCGGTCGCTGTCGGTACGCGGTTCAGCGCCGTGAGCCGCAGCGTGTCACCGGCGCTGACTTCGGTGTGGTCATAAGTATTGCAACCGCCGCCTGCGACGCGAATGACCACATGTCGACGGTCTGCCGACACCTGATCCAGAGCCCAAATCGCCGCCCCGTATCTGGTCCCAGCGGGAGGCGGGCTCGCGCTGGCCGATGCTGTCGCGTCGTTAGATGTCGCTCGCCAGGGTGATGGGACCACCGCTTCGCCAATGTGATGGGACCACCTTGGGGGTCTCAGCG
>JALYIZ010000098.1 GCA_030775505.1 Actinomycetota bacterium
GCCCGGCACTGGTCCCCTGAGCGGGGTGGGTTGCGGTGCGCACGTGGGCTCCAGGGGCAGGTGGGGGCAGTGCTCGCGTTCTGTCAGGACTTCGCCGCCGACGAGACGACTCCTGCCGTTGCGCCGCCGGGCCGCCCTGCTCCCAGGGCTGCTCGAAACGCGGTAGATACCATCGGCTGAACCGGCCGGAGGAGGGTCCGGTGCGCCCGGCACGTCGTTCGGCTCTGCGCGTCACGCTGGGGCCCTGGTCGGAGGGACGGCGATGACCGAGCCGGACGTGCCCACGGGCGGAGCGGCCCGGCGACCTCCCGTAGGCCCACCGGCAGTCTTCGGTGCCCTCGCCGTGGCCGTCGCGGTGCTCGTCGCGGCCGTCGCCCTCGACGCGCGTCAGCCCTCTCCTCCTGCCATCTCGGAGTTCGCCCCGCAAGCGGTCGAACAGATCAAACGCGCGCAGGAGCAACTCGCCGGGCAGCTGCCGGGCCAGGGGGGGTCGCCCACGGCGGCCGGCTCCCCCCGCCCCACGTCCTCCGCCTCGGGTCGTCCCGGCTCACCGAGTCCCACGCCCGCTCCCGTGATCGTCCCGCGGGTACGCCAGTGCGTGGGCAGCCCGCCGCGGCAGACGGAGGATCCGCAGTCACCACCGTGTGTCGCCTACGCCGACCCCAAGCTCGACAACGGCGGGGCGACGGCTCCCGGCGTCACCCGGGACACGGTCACCATCGCCATGCCCCAGCAGTTCCTCGAGGACACCAGCATCCCCCCGCACCTGGTCGACTTCTTCAACAAGCGCTACGAGTTCTACGGACGCAAGCTGGTCCTCAAGCCGTTCGCGCCGTCCGGCTGCAACGGGGGTCCGCAGCCCGCCAAGATGCGCGACGACGCCATCGCCGTGCAGCAGGAGCTTCAGGCCTTCGCCTCGCTCGCCTACTGCAATGCCCAGGGCGCCGACCAGCACTACTACGACGCGCTGGCCGAACGGCGGGTGATCAGCGCGGTCGACGGCAACCTGGCAACGGGGACCGAGACCGCCTACTCCGGGCACGCCCCCTACGAGTGGAACGTTCAGGCGGGTACCGACCGGGTTCTGGCCGAAACGGCGGAAGCCGTGTGCGCGCAGCTGGCCGGGCGCCCCCCGATGTACGCGGGCGGGACGCAGCGCACCGCGCCCGTGCGCAGGTGGGGACTGATCTACACGCGCGCCCAGGACGGGACGGCACCGGACGTGACACCGCTGCGCGACGGGCTACGGGCCTGCGGGGTGACTCTCACCGAGGTCCGCGAGGACGTCACCGCCGACGCCTCCCGCAACGGCGTCAACGCGATGGTCACGATGCGCAACGCCGGGGTGACGTCGCTGGTCTGCCTGTGCAGCGTCGTCGACACCCGCGGCATCTACATGAACGCTGCCACCGGGCAGGGCTACCAGCCGGAGTGGCTCGAGACGTCCTACGGCGGCAACGACCTGGACAACTCCTACTCGGGCGGAAACGCCCCGCCTGACCAGACCGGCCACATCCTGGGCCTGACTTTCCGGAACAAACTGCTGCCCAAGCAGGACATGCCCTGGTACTGGGCGGTCCGCGAGGCAGCCCCGAACGTCGACCCGTCCGGCAACGTCTACTACGCCGCGAACTCCCGGTACCTCCAGCTGCTTCTCCTCGCCTCCGGCATCCAGCTCGCCGGACCGCACCTGACGCCAGAGAGCTTTGCGTCGGCGCTGCGCGACGCCCGCTTCCCCAACCCGGGAGCGCAGGGCGCCCCCTACTTCCAGTCCCGCGTGGGCTTCGCGGGTCCCCGCCATGTGATGTCCGCCGACGCAGCGCTGTTCTGGTACGACCCCAACCGGCCGGGCACGATTGACCCCACCGTGCCCGGCTCGATCTGCTACGTCGACAGGGGACTGCGCTACCCGGTTGGCCAGATCCCGCGCCGGGCCCCCGCGTTCTTCAGCGGCAGCTGCCTGTGACACCCCTCCGCCGCCCCGAACTGGTCGCGATCGCCGCCGTACTGCCCACCATCGCCCTGATGGGGGTACCGGCCGGGGTGGTCGGCCTCGGGGTCGTCGGTGGCGCGGCCCTGGCCATGCAAGCGACGGGGATCGTCCTCGTCTACCGCAGCGCGCGCTTCATCAACTTCGCGCAGATCCAGATCGGCGCTGTCGCGGCGACGCTGTTCACCGTCCTCGTGCACGGCCAGGCCGTGTTCCGTTCGGTGCACGCGTTGTGCCCCCCCTGCCTCGAACGCGTCACCCCCGCCGAGATTGACGCCAACTACGCGGCGGCTCTGGTGGCGGGGCTGGCGCTGGCAGTGGGACTGAGCTGGCTGATCTACGCGATCGTGGTCCGACGGCTCGAGCGTGCACCCCGTCTGGTGGCGACGGTCGCGTCACTATTCCTCATCACCTTGCTGGCCGGCGTCCAGCGGCTGCTCGTCTCCTCACTCACGACAAGCACCCAGCGCGACTTCGGCGGCGCCACACGGGCCGCTCCACCCCCGCTGCAGGTACGGCTGGTGGTCGGTCCCGCCCGTTTCTCCACCGCCGACCTGCTTACGGTGCTGCTCGCGGCCGTCCTGCTGGCCGGGACCGGCTGGTACCTGGCCCGCAGCCGCACGGGGACGGACATCCGGGCGGTGGCCGACAACGCCGACCGAGCCCAGCAGCTGGGACTGAACATCGACCGCGTGCAAGGTCGCGTCTGGGTGATCGTCGGCGCGCTGTCCGGCGTCACTGGGCTGCTCGCCGCGATGGCGGCACCAGCCGCGGACGGGACGACCACCGTCGGCGGAAGCAGCCTGGTGAACGTGCTGCTCGTCGTCGTGCTGGCCAGGTTCGCCAGCCTGCCCATTGCCGTCACCGGGGCACTGGCCTTCAGTGTCCTGAGCCAGGCCGTGGCCTTCCGGACCGGCAGCACCGCGCTCCTCGACGGGTCACTGGTCCTCGTCGTGAGCGGTCTGCTGCTCCTGCAGCGCCCGGAACGAGGGCGCGCCGACCGGGACACCTCCAGCGCCTACCTGGCCGGTCGGGTGGCGCGTCCGGTGCCGCGTGCGCTGCTCGACCTCCCCTCGGTGCGCACCGCCCGGCGCAGCGGTGCCCTGATCATCGTGTCCCTGCTCGTCGCCGCTCCCTTCCTGCTGTCACCGAGCCAGACCAGCACCGTCTCCACCACCGTCCTGTACGCGATCGTCGGCCTGTCCCTGCTGGTCCTCACCGGGTGGGCCGGCCAGGTCAGCCTCGGTCAGTTCTCGTTCGCCGCCGTGGGTGCCTACACCGTCGCCGTGACTGGCCTGCCGGTCGTCGTCGCCATCCCACTCGCCGCTGCGGCCGGTGCCTGCGTCGCCGTCGTGGTCGGGCTCCCGGCCCTCCGACTGTCCGGCACCACCCTCGCGGTCAGCACTCTCGCGCTCGCGGTGTCGACAACCGCGGTCCTGCTCAACCCGGATCGACTGGGGTCCTTCCTGCCCGCCGAACTGCCGCGACCGCTGCTGTTCGGCATCTCCCTCGACAACCAGCGCGCTTTCTACGCCCTCTCCGTAGCCTGCCTGGCCCTCGCAGCCGGTGCGGTCGCAGGGCTCCGCCGCAGTCGCACCGCCCGGGCACTGCTGGCCTGCCGGGACAACGAGGCGGCGGCTCAGTCTTTCGGCATCAACGTGCTGCGGGTGCGGATCACCGCCTTCGCGCTGTCCGGTGCCATTGCCGCGATCGCCGGCGGGCTGTTCGCCTACCAGCAGGCGCACGTGGCGCCGGATGCGTTCTCCGTGGACCAGAGCCTGCTGATCTTCACGTTCACGGTCATCGGTGGCCTGGGTTCGCTGGTCGGGCCACTCGTCGGCTTCGCCGTCCTCGCCATCCTCGCCCTGACCACCCACAGTCCCGGGTGGTATGCGGCAGTCATGGGCCTGGGCGGCCTGAGCCTCCTACTGCTGGCCCCCGGTGGCCTGGCACAGGTGGGACTGGACGTTCGCGACGGACTGCTGCGGCGGGTGGCCGCGCGGCACGCCATCCCGACCGGCCTCGGTGGTCCATCCACGGACGTCCTGGTCCCCCTCCTGCCGGGTCCCCGGCGGGTGATGCGGCGCTATGAGCTCCCGGACCAGTGGTCGGCGCACCCTGCCGCACGCGCCGCCGCCGAGACCCACCATGACTGAGCCGGCGACCCCACGCACGCTGGTGCCGACGAAGCGGCAGGCAGCCGCAGGCCACGAGGACCGCCGAGCTGTCCCTGCGCCACCTGTCCCGCCCGTTCCCGTCCCTGGCCGCCCGGGAGGACGGGCCGCCGGCCGCCTGCTGGCCGATCTCGACCCGAGGAGCCTGGGCGGGCCACCGCGCGTACTGGTCATCCTCTGCCTGTCCACCCTGTTCGCCCGCGTTGACGAGCAGGCGATCGGCGTCCTGCTCCCGCAGCTGCGGGCCGAGTTCGCCATCAACCTCACGTTCCTCACCGTCCTCGCCTCCGTGGTCGCACAGTGCGCAGTCCTCGGTCAGCTGCCGGCGGGATACCTGGCCGACCGCGTCCGCCGCGTCTGGCTGGTGAGGGCAGGAACCCTGCTCACGGCGGCAACCGTCGCCGCCCAGGGGCTGGTGCCCGGCATCGGCAGCGTGGTAGCCGCGCGTCTGGCCAACGGGGCCGCCCAGAGCATCTCGCCGCCGGCGAGCTTCTCGCTGCAGAGCGACTACTTCCCCCGCACCAGCCGGGCGCGCGTCTTCTTCCTCGTCTTCGCCGCCTCACAGGTCGGCCTCATCGTGGGCCCCGTCGTGGCCGGTCTGCTCGGCCAACGCCTGGGCTGGCGTCCCACGTTGCTTGCCCTCGGCGGGCTGGGCACGCTGTTCGCCCTGCTGACGCTGCTGCTTCGCGAGCCGGTGCGCGGCCTGCAGGACCGGGCGGGCATCGAGGCCCCCCTGCCGCCGCCGCCCACCTTCAGCCAGGCGTACCGGGCAGCGGCCCGCATCTCCACGATGCGCCGGCTCTGGTACGCCACGCCGCTGCTCAACATCCGCTCGGTCTTCACGTTCCTGGTGATCCCCGCGTTCTTCTCCGAGGTGTACCAGTTCTCGACCTCCCAGCTCGGCCTGTTCGTCGCCCTGTCGGGTGTCTCCGGCCTGGTCGGACTCGCGGTCGCCGGACCGGTCAGTGACCGCGTGCTCGCCGATCGGCCCGGGCGCCTGATGACGCTGATGGGCCTGATCACCACGCTGCAGGCCGCGCTGCTCGTGGCGGTGTCGTTCGCCCCCAGCTTGGTCGTCGCGATCGCGGCCACCCAGGTCATGGTGCTCATCGAGACCGCCCTACAGCCGGCCTTCTTCACGCTCATCGCGCTCGTCGTGCCCACCCGGCTCCGCGGCCTCGGCCTGGCGACCGGCGCACCATGGCAGTCGCTCGGCCTGCTCGGCGCGCCCTTCATCGTCGCGCTCGTTGCCCGGATCGGGCTGCAGCGCGGCATCCTCGTCTACGTCCCACTCCTGCTCATCGGCGCCGCGATCGTCGGGACGGGTGGCCCCGGAGTCGAGCGGGACATCCGTGCGGTGAGAGCGGCGGAACGCGCCGACACCCGGGCCCGCACGTCTGACACCCTGCTGGTGATCCGCGGGCTCGAGGTGGCGTACTCCGGCGTGCAGGTGCTGTTCGGAGTCGACCTCGATGTCCGGGAGGGCGAGGTGGTCGCACTCGTCGGGACCAACGGAGCGGGCAAGTCCACCCTGCTCCGGGCCGTCGCCGGGACCACACAGGCCAGCGGTGGCGCCGTGTTCGTCACCGGCACCGAGACGACCCATCTGGCTCCGCATGAGACAGCTGCCCTCGGCGTCGCGCTGATGCCGGGTGGGGCGGCCACATTCCCTGCCCTGACGGTGGCCGAGAACCTGCACGCGGCCGCACCCGACTTCGAGCCTGCCTTGGCCGTGTTCCCGGTACTCCGCGAGCGGTTGAACGCCGTGGCCGGGACGCTCTCCGGTGGCGAGCAGCAGATGGTGGGTCTCGCGCAGGCGTTGCTGCAGCGGCCAAGACTGCTCCTGGTCGACGAGCTCTCACTCGGACTGGCGCCCGCCGTCGTCGGACAGCTCCTCGACGTGCTCAAGCAGCTGAAAGCGGCCGGGACGACGATCGTCGTCGTGGAACAGTCGCTGAACGTCGCTGTCACCATCGCTGACCGGGCCGTGTTCATGGAGCAGGGCCAGATCCGATTCGACGGACCCACCGACGAGCTGCTGGCACGCCCTGAGCTGGTGCGGAGCATCTTCCTGGGTGGGGCTGCCGGCGGAACCCGGACCCCCCGCCGCGCCGCAGCGGGCGAGATGACGACAGCCCTCGACCTCCGCGGGCTCACCGTCTCCTTCGGCGGTGTCCGGGCCTTGAGCCAGGTGAGCCTCACCGTCGCGCCGGGCGAGGTCGTCGGGCTGATCGGACCCAACGGGGCGGGCAAGACCACGTTGCTCGACGTCGTCTCGGGCTTCGTCGCCCCGTCGGGTGGCCGGGTCCTCCTTGCCGGCACGGACGTGACCCGGCTCGGCGCGGATGCCAGGGCCCGCGCGGGGCTGGGCAGGTCGTTCCAGAACGCGCGCTTGTTCCCCGCCCTCACCGTCCGGGAGACAGTCGCGACCGCCCTGGAGCGGCGGGCCGTCCACAGCGCGGTGCTCGCAGCCCTGTGGGCGCCGCCGGTGCGCTCAGCCGAACGCCGGATCAGCCGACACGTGGAGCGCCTGCTGGCAACCCTGGGGCTGGAGCCCTACGCCGGTGTCACCTTGGCGGAGCTGTCGACGGGCACCAGGCGAGCGGTGGACATGGCCTGCATCATCGCCCTCGAGCCTTCCGTTGTGCTCCTGGACGAGCCGTCGGCCGGGTTGGCCCAGGGCGAGACGGATGCGCTGGGCCCCCTGCTCCGCAACGTCGTCCGGGAGACGGGGTGCGGCATGCTGATCGTCGAGCACCACATCCCGCTCGTGACAGCACTGGCCGACCGGCTCGTGGCCATGGAGGCGGGCACGGTGCTCGTCGAGGGCGACCCCGACACAGTCCGGTCGGACCCACAGGTCCTGCGCTCGTATCTCGCCGCGAGCGAGGGTCCGGCGACCGACACCACCGGCCGCATGTCCACGCTTGCCGCCGCGCTCCACTCCGCACCTGACAACGACGCAAGGGACAGGTGAACCGTGCCGCCACGAGCCCGGACCCGCAAGGCTGAGCCCGCGCAGCTGACCAGTGCCGCCTTCCAGGAACGCTTCGAGCTGATGACCGCCAACATCGGCCTGGTCCTCAAAGGCAAGGACGACGTCATCCGCCTGTCCCTCACCGCCCTCCTGGCCAACGGCCACCTGCTGTTCGAGGACTTCCCGGGAACGGGTAAGACCGTCCTGGCTCGGGCGATCAGCCACACCGTCTCCGCCGCGACCAACCGGGTCCAGTGCACGCCAGACCTGCTGCCCGCCGACATCACCGGCTTCCCGATCCTGGACAGGCGCACAGGGGACTTCGCGTTCCGAGCCGGACCGCTGTTCACGAACGTCTTCCTCGCCGACGAGATCAACCGGGCCACCCCCAAGACGCAGTCGGCCCTGCTGGAGGCGATGGCCGAGCGCACGGTCACCGTCGACGGAACCACCCACGCTCTCCCCAAGCCCTTCTTCGTCCTGGCGACGGAGAACCCGGTCGAGCTTGCCGGCACGTTCCCCCTCCCCGAGGCACAGCTTGACCGCTTCCTGTTCAAGCTCTCCTTGGGCTACGCCTCTCCCGAGGCGGAGGTCGAGGTGCTGATGGCACACCGCCTCGGTGAGGCCATCGACGGCATCGGTCCGGTCGTGAGCACGGCGGAGCTGGTCGCCATGGTCGATTGGGCCAACCAGGTGGAGATTTCCCCGGCCGTCGCGCGATACATCGTCGACATCTGCCAAGTGACGCGCACCGACCCCGCGCTGCAGATGGGCGCGAGCAGCCGTGCCGCCCTTGCCCTCATGCGGGCCAGCCGAGTCGTAGCCGCCTCCCAGGGACGCGACGACGTGCTCCCCGACGATGTCCGGCTGCTCGTCCGCCCCGTCCTCGGGCACCGGCTGCTGCTGACCCCGGACGCCCAGCTCAGGGAGGAGACCGTCGACGCGGTCATCGATCGTCTCCTGGGCAAGGTAAAGCCGCCGCTGGGGCTCAGCCGCCGTGAGCCGCCAGGACCTGCAGGCGCTTCCGAGCTCGCCCGTGCGGGTGCCTGACCGACGCATGTCCCCCCTCCCCGCCCCCACCGCCGTCCTGGCCGGCGTCGAGCGCCGGACCGGCGTCACCGCCGTCGGCGTGGGGCTGGCACTGGTCGTC
>JALYIZ010000099.1 GCA_030775505.1 Actinomycetota bacterium
GGCGGGGAGCCCGGCGGCCGACAGCGCCGAACCGACGGGCGCCCACACGTCCTCGTCGTCCGCACCGACCCGCAGGAGGTAGCCGTTCGGGACGGGACGCCCGGCGGCGACGCACCACAGCCGAAGGCGCGCCCCGTCGAGCACGAACGCGGCAGGGGTGACCTTGTGCGGGCCGGCACCCCAGCGCTCGGCGAGAGGGGTCAGGAGTGTGGTCGGCGTGGTGCGCACCGTCACGCCGCGGGGGTGGTCGGTATCGCCCGACGTGCCGGTGTGGTCTGTGGCGATCGGGTCGCCCAGCTGGGCGTCGAGAGCGAGGGCGTCCAGCGCTGCCTGGAGGGCGGCGGCGCGGCGCAGGTCGTCGAGCGGTACCACAAGGTGGGTGCCCTCGACGCCCGTGACGAGCTGCCCCGGGCCGGCCAGCAGCCCTTCGACATCGTCGAGTCCCGGCGGCTGGGCATCGGCGGCAAACAGGGACAGCTGACTGGACACCAGCCCGACGCTAACGGCAGCACCGACCGGGACAGGCCAGGACCGGCCTCGCCGCTCCCGGCGCGCCGCCGGAGACCACGCTAACGGGTGGCACACCGCCGCGCGCCGAGCCCGGCCGCAATCAGCAACGCCGCCCCCAGCGCGAGCATGGGGGACGTGCCGGTGCGGGGCAGGGGCTTGACGGGAGGCAGCTTGTCGGGCGACGACTTCGGCACGACCACCGTGGCTGCCGGGACTGTCACGGGGGCCAACGGCCCGCTGGCGAAGTCGCCGTTGGCGTTGCAGAACAACTCGAGGTTGTTGTAGTAGGTGCCCGCACCCACGTCGTCCTTCAGCTTGATGGTGAAGGTCTGGGTCGCGGTGGCGTTCGCCGCGAGGGTCAGCGCCGTCGGGCGCAGCACGATGTCGACGCCGGTGTCACTGCGCGCCGGGGTCTCGGCGGTGGTGCCGAACTGACCGGCCGTGGAGACGTAGCTGAACACGGGCGCCAGGTGGTCGATGAGCCGCAGGACGTCGCAGGAGTTGCCGGAGGTGTTGGTGATCTTCGCCGTGTACGTCACGGTGTCACCGGCCTTGGCGGTCGACGGTGACGCGTTCTTGGTGAAGCTGATGTCGGGCTTCGGGAGCGACCCGGGCGCGGAGCCGGCCCCGTTGGGGCAGACCACCCCACTGACCGCGTGCGAGATGATGATGTCGCCCCGCAGGACCGGGCTCTCGCCGATGATGTGCACGCCGTTGACGACGATGCCGCGGCCGGCCGCGGCCGGGTGCTGCTCGTTGATGATGACCTTGGCGACGCCGGGAATCTCGATCACGGTGTTGGGCGCGGGGTCGGGCAGGACCGACGTGCCGGCGACCTTGAGGTTGACAAACAGCGACCCGGTCGCGTTGGGAATGGCCGTACAGGTGCTGTTGGCCTGGGCGCGGATGACGTCAGCGGTCACCAGAGAGGCCGGGCCGGGGATGGCGAGCGCCTGCACATTGGTCACCTGCGAGGAGGCCACGCCCGACGGCGCGCCACAGCTGGCCCCGGCGATGCTCGTGATGGCCTGGACGTTCGGCACGACGGGCGCGATGGACGTGGGCGGGATGAGGTCGGTCTCGTTGGGCTTGGGCTGTTGGGGCAGGCAGGTCTGGCTGGCGCCGGCGACAAGCGCGGGGTTGAGGTTGATCGGCAGGCTGCCGCTGGAGATGGCGCCGGCAAGCAGCGTCACGTCGACGGAGACACCGTAGGCGTCGGCGAACGCTCCGGCCGGGATGGCGGCGGCGGCGGCGCCGACAGCCGGTACCACCAGTGCCACAGCGACGACGGCTGCCCCGCACGCCTTGAGCGCTCGACTCCTCACAGCTTGCTCCTCACACTCACCTGCCGGTACCCGAGCCCGGCCGGGCATTTCGGCTTCCAGACTATCAATGGGGATCAACGACCCACGCGTGCGGACGTCACGCAGTGTGTTCGTCCCCTTACGGGGTGCCCGCTTTGCGTCGACCCAACCACGCGGACCAGCCCCGTCCTGCCCCACGTGGGAGGCCGGACGGGGCGGGTCGGACGAGCTAGGAGGTGGCCTTCTCCCGCTGGACGGCCTCGACGACCTCGACGGCGCCAGCGACTCCCCGACGGTTGCTGACGGTGACGGCCGCGACGATGCCGGAGATGGCAATCGCCCCGACGACGGCGCGCACGCCGCGGTTCGCGTCCAGCCCCACGCCGTACTTCACGACGCTGGGCGCGATGAGCAGTGCAACGAGGTTCATGACCTTCAGCAGGGGGTTGAGGGCGGGCCCGGCGGTGTCCTTGAAGGGGTCACCGACCGTGTCACCGATGATCGTTGCCTCGTGGGCCGGTGAGCCCTTCCCGCCGTGGGTACCGTCCTCGACCAGCTTCTTGGCGTTGTCCCATGCGCCCCCGGAGTTGGCCAGGAAGACGGCCATGAGCACGCCGGCGGCGATGGCCCCCGCGAGGAACGCCCCGAGGGGCGCATAACCGAGCGCGAAGCCCACGGCTACCGGGGCGAGTACGGCAAGAAGCCCGGGCGTGGCGAGCTCCCGCAGCGAGTCCTTCGTGCAGATGTCCACCACGCGGGCGTAGTCGGGCTTCTCGGTGAAGTCCATGATCCCCGGCTTGGTGCGGAACTGCTCCCGCACCTCGAAGACCACGCGCCCGGCGGCGCGGGAAACGGCGTTGATGGCCAGACCGGAGAACAGGAAGACGACGGCTGCGCCGATGATCAGGCCGAACAGCAGGTTGGGCTTCTCGATGGACAGCGAGAACGGGTCCTTCGCGCCGGCGGCGGCCAGGGCCCGCTCCACGCTCGTGCGGAAGGAGCCAAAGAGCGCCGTGGCGGCGAGGACCGCCGTGGCGATCGCGATGCCCTTGGTGATCGCCTTCGTCGTGTTGCCGACCGCGTCGAGGCTGGTGAGCACGATCGCGCCCTCCGGACCGACCTCCCCCGACATCTCCGCGATGCCCTGCGCGTTGTCGCTGATGGGCCCGAAGGTGTCCATCGCCACGATGACACCGACCGTCGTGAGCAGTCCCGTGCCCGCGAGGGCGACACAGAACAGTGCGAGGACGGTGGAGCCGCCGCCGAGCAGGAAGGCGGCGTAGACGGCGGCACCGATGAGCAGCGCCGAGTACACCGCCGACTCGAGGCCGACGGAGATGCCCGCCAGGATGACAGTGGCCGGTCCGGTCAGGGAGCTCTTGCCGATCTCACGGACCGGTTTGCGGTTGGTCTCGGTGAAGTAGCCGGTGAGCACCTGGATGAGGCTCGCGAGCACGATGCCGATGACGACGCTGCCCAGCGCGATCAGGCGCGGGTCACGGTCGGACGCGGTCCCGCCGGCCAGGCCGGCGAAGGTCGACGGCAGATAGCTGTAGGAGGCCACGGCGACCAGCCCGGCGGAGACGAGGGCGGAGATGAAGAAGCCCCGGTTGATCGCGCTCATGCCGGTGCGGTCCTTGTCACGCGGCGCGGTGGCGTAGATCCCGACCAGGGCGGTCAGCACGCCGATGGCCGGCACGATCAGCGGGAAGACCAGGCCCTGCGAGCCGAAGGCCGCCTGCCCGAGGATCAACGCCGCGACCAGCGTCACCGCGTAGGACTCGAAGAGGTCCGCGGCCATGCCTGCGCAGTCCCCGACGTTGTCACCCACGTTGTCGGCGATGGTCGCGGCGTTGCGGGGGTCGTCCTCGGGGATGCCCTGCTCGACCTTGCCGACCAGGTCCGCCCCGACGTCAGCGGCCTTGGTGAAGATGCCACCGCCGACCCTCATGAACATCGCGAGCAGCGCCCCGCCGAAGCCGAAGCCCTCCAGGACGGTCGGTGCGTCCTTGCCGAACATCAGCAGCACGGTCGAGGCGCCGAGCAGACCGAGCCCGACGGTGAACATGCCCACGACGCCGCCGGCGCGGAAGGCGATGCGCAGCGCGCGCTTGGTGCCCGACTCATTCGCGGCGTTGGCGACGCGCAGGTTGGTACGGGTCGCGAGCGTCATGCCCACGAAGCCGACCAGCGCGGAGAACCCGGCACCGACGAGGAAGAAGGCCGAGCGGCCCACCCGGACGCCGGTCGTGTCGGCGGGCAGGAGGAAAAGCAGGCCGAAGACGATGACGGCGAAGACCGACAGGGTCTTGAACTGCCGCGCGAGGTACGCCGCGGCTCCCTCCTGGACGGCCTTGGCGATCTCGATCATCTTCGGCGTGCCCTGGCCGGCGGCGAGCACCTCACGGGTGAAGACCCCCGCGAAGGCGAGAGCCACCAGCGAGGTGATCAGGATCAGCACGACGATGCGGGTGTCGCCGGAAGCGACGCTGGCGAGACTGCCGTCGCCCGCTGAGCGCAGGGCGAGGTGAAGCGCGGACATCTGTCCTCCTGGTCAGGGTGGGTCCAAGCACGGTCGGCCCACGAAACGTGCGCGGCAGCATGGTCGGACGACCAGGACTGACGGGCGGGCGGGAGCATAACGGGCGCAACCGCGCAACGACGAGCCAGGTCGTCTCACGGCGGGTCGGGCCCGCCGGTCAGACGGGGGCTGCTGCCGTCCCGGGGAGCCCGGCCAGCCGGACGGGGAGCGGCCAGCGCATGGTGACGACGGTCCCCGACGGCCCGGGCGCGACCTCGAGGTCGTCGACCAGGCCGGCCAGCACCGCAAGCGAGACGTCGGGGGCCGCCACGTCGCCGATGTCAGCCGCGTCAGTCCCCGCGGCGGGCGGCACCTCCCCCGGGTCTGCCCCCTGAGCCGCCTCCACGAGCCCGGCCAGCAAGTCCACCGGCGCTCCGGAGGCAGGCGGCCCGACGTCGGTGACCGTGACCGAGAGCCCCGTCGGCCCGTCCGTCACCGTGATGACGACCTCAGCGTCGGGGGCGTGCTCGGCGTGCAGGCCTACAGCCCGGGTGCACGCCTCGCCGATCGCCAGCCGCAGGTCGTCGACGAGCTCCGCGTCCATCCCGGCACGGCGGGCGGCGGCGACGACGACGAGGCGGGCGGTCCTGACGTGCGACGGGAGAGGGGTCAGGCGCAGCTCGACGACGGCCATCCGGTGCTAGTCCGTCGCCGTGAGGGCCTCGTCGACCGTGGAGTGGATCGGGAACACCTTCGTCAGGCCGGTGATCCGGAAAATCTTGAGGATGCGCTCCTGGGTGCACACCAGCCGCAGGGAACCTTCGTGCGCACGGACCCGCTTGAGACCGCCGACGAGGACACCCAGGCCGGTGGAGTCGAGGAACTCGACGCCCTCCATGTCGACGACCAGCTGGTACTGGCCGCTGCTGACGAGGTCGATGAGCTGCTCCCGCAGCTTGGGGGCGGTGTAGACGTCGATTTCGCCGGCCACCACGACGACAGTGCGGTCGCCCTCGGTACGGGTCGACAGGGACAGGTCCACGACATCTCCTCAGCTTGTGCTCGCGACCGTCGGCACGACGCGGACGGGGCCCCGCCCCGGAGCCGTCCGGCGACGTACCCCTTCGCCGATCATCTAACCCCATGGACATACCGACGTGGCCGGCTTGATCTCGCGGCGGTCTGCCAGGCTCAGTCGCCGTGACACCCCGTCCACCGAGCCTGCTGGCCAGACTGCTGCAGGACCCGACGCGCGCGGAGCGCGTCACGCACGTCGAGCACGTGCCCGCCCGGATGGGACGGACAGCGGCCTGGCCGGTCTGGGTGCCCGACGTGCTGCGCTCCCGGCTGGCGCTGGCCGGTGCGCCGGCCCCCTGGGAGCACCAGGCCGCGGCCGCCGACCTGGCCTGGGGCGGCATGAACGTCGTCGTAGCCACCGGGACGGCCAGCGGCAAGTCCTTGGCGTACCTCCTTCCGCTACTGACCTCTCTGCTGGCGGGGGAGCGCACGACCGCGTTGTACCTGTCGCCCACGAAGGCCCTGGCGGCAGACCAGCTACGGACTGTGCTGGCGTTGAATCTGATGGCCGTCCGCGCCGCGACGCTCGACGGGGACACCCCCCGGGAGGAGCGCGAGTGGGTCCGGCGGCACGCCACCCTGGTCCTCACCAACCCGGACATGCTTCACCGGGGCGTCCTCCCCCGGCACGCCGACCATGCGAGCTTCTTCCGGGGGCTGCGCTACGTCGTGATCGACGAGTGCCACACCTACAGGGGGGTGTTCGGTTCGCACGTGGCACACGTCCTGCGCCGGCTGCGCCGGGTGTGCGCCCGCTACGGCGCCGATCCCGTGTTCCTGCTGGCCAGCGCCACCTCCAGCGAGCCCGAGGTCTCCGCCACGAAGCTGGTGGGGCTGCCCGTCGTCGCCGTCTCGGAGGATGCCTCACCGCGTGGTGGCACGGAGTTTGCGCTGTGGGAGCCGCCACTGACGACGGACTACGGCGGTGAGCGCGGAGCTCCCGTGCGCCGCTCGGCGAGCGCGGAGGTGGGCGACCTGCTGGCCGACTGCGTCGTGGAGGGGGCGCGGACGATCGCCTTCGTGCGCTCCCGTCGCGGGGCCGAGGCCGTGGCCCTCAACGCCCGGCGCGGCCTGCAGGAGTCGGCGCCGGAGCTCGTAGCCCGCGTCGCCGCCTACCGGGCGGGGTACCTCCCCGAAGAGCGTCGCGACCTCGAGCGGCGGCTGCAGTCCGGCGAGCTCCTGGGCCTCGCAGCGACCAACGCCCTCGAGCTCGGCATCGATGTGGCCGGGCTGGACGCCGTGCTGCTCACCGGTTGGCCCGGGACCGTGGCGTCGGTGTGGCAGCAGGCCGGTCGGGCCGGGCGGGCAGGGCAGGGCGCCGTAGCAGTCCTGGTGGCGCGCGACGACCCCCTCGACACCTACCTGGTCCACCACCCGCAGGCTCTGTTCGGCCGGCCGGTCGAGGCCACGGTGCTAGACCCCACGAACCCCCATGTCCTCGCGCCCCAGCTGTGCTGCGCGGCCGCCGAGCTCCCGCTGACCGACGCCGACCTGGGCCTGTTCGGCGACCCGGAGGAGGTCCGCCTGGTGGTGGGCGACCTGGTGCGCCGGGGTCTGCTCCGAAGCCGGCCGACCGGCTGGTACTGGACGTCGCGGCAGCGACCCGATGCCGACATCCGCGGTTCGGGGGGGCCGCCGGTCCGCCTCGTCGAGAGCCTGACCGGGCGGCTGCTGGGAACGGTGGACGCGGGCTCCGCACACGGGCAGGCCCACACCGGCGCGGTCTACCTGCACCAGGGCGAGAGCTACCTGGTGGAGCGGCTCGACCTCGAGGAGTCCGTGGCCCTCGTCCGGGCGGAGGAGGTGGATTACTCGACGAGCGCGCGTGACGTCACGGACATCTCCGTCGTGGAGGAGCTCAGGGGTGAGTCCTTCGACGGCATCCGAGTCTGTTTCGGGACGGTCGACGTGACCAACCAGGTGGTGTCCTACCTGCGCAAGCGCCTCGGGTCGGGTGAGGTGCTGGGCGAGGAGCCTCTCGACCTGCCCGCCAGACAGCTGCGGACACGCGCCGTCTGGTACTCGCTCAGTCCCGGCCTGCTCGACCGGGCCGGGATCGCGCCGGCCGACCTCCCCGGTTCGGCCCACGCCGCCGAGCACGCGGCAATCGGGCTGCTACCGCTGTTTGCCACCTGCGACCGGTGGGACATCGGCGGGGTCTCCACGGCCCGGCACGAGAACACCGGCCAGGCGACCGTCTTCGTCTACGACGGACACCCCGGGGGCGCGGGCTTCGCCGAGCGGGGCTACCGGCTCCTGGGGTCCTGGCTGACGGCGACGCGTGACGCCATCGCCGCCTGCGAGTGCGCGCAGGGCTGCCCCTCGTGCGTGCAGTCACCCAAGTGCGGAAACGGCAACGAGCCGCTGGACAAGGCAGGAGCCGTCCGGCTGCTGACGGAGGTGCTGCGGGCCAGGGTGGGTGCCAGCCAGCAGTGAGCAGCCGGGGCGCGGGGGTGAGCGACCGCCCTACGGGGTACACCCCGGGATCTCACCGTCCACCTGCCGGGAGTTCCCGTGATCGTCCTTGGATTCGCCTTGTTCGCCCTCGCGGCCCTGGTCACCGGAGGCGTCGTCTTTTCCGACTCGAGCAACATCGACGTGACGGCGTTCGGCTGGACCCTGCCCTCCCTGCCCCTCGGCGTCTTCTTCGTCCTCGGCTTGCTGACCGGCCTGATCGGACTGCTCGGCCTCGGCATGCTGGCCAACGGGGCGGCCCGGGGACGCGAGTCGCGCCGCCAGGCGAAGCTGACCCGCAGGCGGGCGGAGGAGCTACGCCGCACCAACGAGCGGCTCACGGCGGAGCTGGCG
>JALYIZ010000100.1 GCA_030775505.1 Actinomycetota bacterium
GGCCGCCACCCACCGACTCCTAGTGCGGGCAGATCTGGTGCGTGCAGGGGTGCGCCAGGCAGAACAGCGTGACCGTCGGGTCATCTCCGATGGGGCAGACCATCCGGGGTGCGGCGGTCGCCGCGGTGACGCCGAAGGTGACCGCCAGCACTGAGGCGGCTACCACGATGACACGACGCATGCAGTCCTCCAGACAGAGATAGGGACAAAGTGGGGCGAAAGATACAACGGACCAGGGCAGCTCCGCACTAGGCCGACCAGGGCGCGCTGGGCAGGGCCTCGTCCAGGGGACCGCCTGGCGCGCAGGCGCCCGTCCGGTAGTCGTCAGCGAGAAACGGGTAGGCGCGCCGCCAGTAGGCCACCGCAAGGGCCTGGCCCTGGGGTGCGGTCGCTCCCAGCAGTTGGGCCGTCTGGGCGTCGCGCTGCACTGCTTCGCACTCGGCCTTGGCTTCCGCCTTTTCTCCGCGCATGTGCATCGACTCGTGCGTCAGGACATGCACCGCCACGACCTCGTCAAAGGTCGGATCCGCGCGTGCGCCCGCTGAGCCCAGATACGTCCGCAGCGCTCCGCACTGCTCCCTCTTTATCAGCGTGGCCCTTTCCGGGGCGCCGTCCTCCTGCCACTTGACGTAGCCGAGTTCCCCGCCGGCGTCGACGAAGGCCTGGCCGAACGTCTGACAGTGGACGCGGACGGGGAGACCTGCAAGGACGGACGCGGCGAACGACAGCCTGGCCTCCTCGGAGCGGCGCCGGACCCCAGGGACCGCCGCGACGAGGGCGAGCAGCACCAGCGCCACGACGCTTGTCGTCGGGAAGGGTCGCGGCCGACCCATTCCGTCGGCTCGCCGCCCCCACCAGCGGACACTGAGGACGACAGCACCGACAATCATCAGCGCTGCGGCGACGTCGGTCACGGACCGGACGCTATTCCGAGATCAGGCTCAACCTTTCCCGGGGGTCAGGTCGTCCTCATTGTCACCGACGTCGGGAGAGATCGTGGAGCGGGGGGAACGAGAGGCCTTCGAGGCTCTTGTCGACGCGCTCCACGGCGCTGCTGCGCACCGCCTACTTGTTCACCGGTGACTGGGGAACGGCCGAGGACCTGCTTCAGACGGCCCTCGCCAAGACCTGGTTCCGGTGGGCAGAGGTGCGCGACAAGCACGCCGCGGAGGCGTACGTCCGGCAGGTCATGAGCCGGACGTTCGCCACCTGGTGGCGCCGGCGCTGGCACGGGGAGACACCGACGGAGGTGCTCCCGGACGTCGCCGGTGCCGACGCCTACGGCCAGATTGATGCGCGGCACGTCCTGCGTCGTGCGCTGGCGGAGCTCCCGCCCCGCCAGCGCGCCATCGTGGTCCTCCGCTACTACGAGGACCTCACCGAGGCGCACGTCGCCGAGACCGTCGGCTGCTCCCTCGGCACCGTCAAGAGCACCGTTTCCCGGGCACTGACGCGACTGCGTGAGTCCGGGCTGCTCGACGACGGCCTGGCCACCTGCGCCACCGACCCCACGGCACGGCACGTCACCCCGAAGGAGGCCCTCGGATGAGCGATCAGGACGCGCTCCGCCGGCTGATGGGCGAGCTGGCAGGGGACCCACCGCCGCGACCGGACCGCCAGGAGGCCGTCATGTCCCGCATCTCCCGCCGCGTTCAGCGCCAGGCCGCCGTCCGCAGCGCCGCCACTGTCGTCGTCGTCGCGCTCCTCGGTGTGGGGGCCGTCACGACCAGCCGGCACCTGATCAGCACGGGCTCCGAGACGGTGAACGAGCCCGCACATGCGAGCAGTCCTTCCCCCGCGCGGTCCTCAAGGCCCTCCCCGGAGCCCTCCCACCCGGCGGCGCTGGGCACCCCGACGGAACGTTCGTCGCCGGCGACGTCCCTACCTGCCCCCAGTCGGCCGACGGGCGAGCCCAGCGCCGCCCCCAGCAGGGCGGGGACCGGCGGGGGCGCCCCACCAGCCACCGGGGCACCGGGGGCACCGACTACCCCGACGCCGGAGAACACCGCAGCCAGTGGCCCGCTGACTGTGGAGCTGTCGATGTCGCCCTCCTCCTTGGACACCGCCTCCGATGCCCACGCGCTGGTCACCGCCCGCGACGGCGCCGGCCGCCTGCTGGCGGTCGACCTCGCGTGGGGTGACGGGAAGACGCTGCACTTCTCGCCCGGCCCGGCCGCCTGTCCCCGGACCACCCACTTCGACGGAAACTTCCCCCACCGGTACACCTCTCCCGGTTCGTACACGGTGCAGGTCACGGTCACGACGGGCGACTGCGCCGCGGAGGAGAAGATGACGAGGAGCGCGACGGTCACCGTCACGTCAGCCCCCAGCCCCACCCCGGCTTCCCCGTCGCCCCGGGCCCGCTAGGGTCGGGATTCCTCAGAGCCAGCTGTCGATCCCGGCCGGTCTCGATCGTCGGAGCTGTGCGGGGCCGGCTGGCGGCCCCGAACGAGAAGAGGCGACATGTCGCAGTACCTGGTACTCATCTACGGCGAGGAGGCGGCCTTCGCCGCCGGCGGTGCGGACCTTCAGGAGTCCGTCATGAAGGGCCACATGGCCTTCGGCGAGAAGTACGGGTCCACGATCGCGGGTGGCAATGCCCTCCAGGGCAGCGACACGGCCACCAGCATCCGCCCGGACGGCTCGGGCGGCTTCACGGTGACCGATGGTCCCTTCCTGGAGACCAAGGAGATCCTGGGCGGCTACTACCTCATCGAGGCCGCCAACCTCGACGAGGCCATCGCCACGGCCAAGGAGATCCCCGCACCGGCCGGTGGTCTCGAGGTCCGGCCCATCATGGTGTTCGACAGCTAGCAGGGCGTGCTCGAGGACGTCGTCGCGGACGCGCACCGTCGCGAGTGGGGCTTCGTCCTCGCCGCGACGGTGCGCGTCACCCGCGACCTGGACCTGGCGGAGGAGTGCGCGCAGGACGCGTTCGCCAAGGCCCTTGTCGAGTGGCGGCGGGGCATCCCGTCCCGCCCCGGCGCCTGGCTGACCACCGTTGCCCGCAATCGGGCACTGGACCTGCTGCGCCGGGACGCGACGCTGCGGCGAGCGCTGCCGCTGCTCGTCCAGGACGAGCAGGCCTCGGCCGAGGACGATTCCCCACACCTCTCGGACGAGCGCCTCCGACTGATCTTCACCTGCTGCCACCCCGCCCTCGCCTCCGAGGCCCAGGTGGCCCTGACCCTGCGCCTGCTGTGCGGACTGTCCACAGCGGAGGTCGCCCGCGCCTTCCTGGTGGCCGAGCCCACGATGGCGGCGCGCATTACGCGTGCCAAGAAGAAGATCGCCTCCGCGGGAATTCCCTACCAGGTACCGGAGGAGCACGAGCTGGGCGAGCGCCTGGACGGGGTGCTCGCGACGCTGCACCTGCTCTTCACCACCGGGCACACGGCGCCTCAGGGCGACCAGCTGGTGCGCGACGACCTGGTCCTGCGCTCGCTGGAGCTCGTGCGGATGTTGCACTCCCTCCTCCCCCAGCCCGAGGTGAGCGGACTGCTCGCCCTGATCGTGCTCACCCACGCGCGGCGCGCCACCCGGGTCGACGACAGCGGGCGACTCGTGCTGCTGGCCGACCAGGACCGCACCAAGTGGGACCGCGCCGCGGTATCGGAGGGTGTGGCCCTGGTGCGCAGTGCTCTCCTGTCCGGGCCGCCTGGCCGCTACACGCTCCAGGCCGCGATAGCCGCCGTCCACGCCGAGGCAGCGGCCTATGAGCAGACCGACTGGCGGGAGATCGCCGGCCTCTACCTGCTGCTGGAGCGGCACTGGTCGACGCCTGTCGTCGCACTCAACCGGGCGGTGGCCATCGGCATGGCATTCGGTCCCCAACGCGGCTTGGCGGCTCTCGACGCCCTCGGTGGTGAGCCCAGCCTTGCCGGTTACGGATACCTGCCGGCTGCACGAGCTGACTTCCTTCGCCGGCTCGGCGACGTCGAGGGTGCCCGCCAGGCCTACGAACAGGCGCTGGGCGTCACTGCAAATGCGACCGAGCGGGCGTTCCTCAACGAGCGGTTGACGGCCCTCGACAGCCCTTCCGCAGCGGAGTAGCCAGGCGTACGCTCCGCCGCAGAACCCAGGGGGACACATGCCCGACGAAGACGCCCACCCCGGCGGCGCCGCTCCCCAGGGGGGATCCGCCGGCGACGACGCGGCCGTACCGCCCCACGAGTCCGTCGTCGACGACCTCGGTGGCCCCCCGTCGCATCCCCCGGCGGCGCCGCCGGGCCACCATCCGGCGTCGATCGACCAGCTGTCGTTTCAACCCTCCGCCGCGGACATCCAACGACAGTTCGCGGACACCCCCCCTGAGCCCGCCGCCGCTCATGCCCAGGAGTTCCTCGACACCCTCAATGCCCAGTCGGTGGGTGGCCACCTGAAAGCGGAGCACGCCCCCCCGGCGGCGCCGGTCGCCGAGCCCTTTCCGCCGTCTCCCGACGTCGTCGACCCGGATCCAGCGAGTCGCCGGAAGAAGGTCCTTGCCGCCATGGCAGCGGTCGGCCTCACCGGAGCGGCCATCCTCGCCATCGCTCTCAACCAGGGCGGTGACAAGTCCAGTGCGACGAAAGCCGCCGCTGTGCATTCCAGTTCGCCCGCCCCCGGCGCCTCCGCCGGTGCCCCGGCACCGACGTCAGCGGCGATTCCAGCGGGCGACGCCTCGGGACCGCTGCGCACGTCCGGCGCCTTCAACGGCCCCCTGACCCCCCAGGGTCCCGCCCACTGCTACCAGGGCGAACTCAATCACGCGCAGTTCACGGCGGCCGACGGCACACCCATGTTCGTCTCGACGTCTGCTCGCCTCGTCGACATCCTCACCTCCAGTGGCGAGTTCCGCGGCACCGGGTCCGTCTTGCGCAAGGCATTGGCCATCGAGATCAACGACGTGCTGCTGAGCGGGCAGGGCAAGTCCTTCCACCTGATCGGGACGGTCACCTGCGGGCAGTAGCGGGGCGTCCCGCAGGTCATCCTGTGAGGCCGCTGGCCCTTGCTGTGACCTTGATGGGAAAGCGCCCGGCGGTCTTGTCAGGGCGTCCCGGCCGCACCCACAGTGCCTCCTGATGTGAGGGGGTGGTTCGCGTGGACGGTCCACGTGCCCGCATGGGGGTTTGGCTGGCGCGGTGCCTGATCCCGGTGCCGTTCGTGCTGATGACGCCCGAGATCTCAGCGGCACTCACGGGGGGCCCGGATGCCGTAAAGCACCTGTCCGCATCGACCGCCGACGTCCTCGGCACGTCGTCGTTCATTCTGTTCGCCCTGATGCTGGCGGTCACACCTCTCGCCACCGTGACGGGGTGGCGTTGGCACGTGGTGCTGCGACGTGACTTCGGAATCGCCATGTTCGCGGTGGCGGCGACGGACCTGGTTCTCGCAGCCATCGTCACTGGTGACACCTTCCGGGGAGGCGTCGCGACCCGGATCGGCGGCCACACGTTCCTGTGGATCGGCACGCTGTCCGTCGCCTTGCTCGTGCCACTCGTCCTCACGGCTAACCGCCGGGCACAACGGATCCTGGGCAGACGCTGGCGCTCCGTGCAACGCCTCACCTACGTCGTGTGGGGTCTGGTGGTCGTCCACCTCCTTCTGCTGTTCGGCTTCCGCTCCCTGGCCCGCGACGCCCTGCTCCTCAGCGCTCCGCTCCTGGCCCTGCGCGTGCCGGCGGCTCGTCGCTGGTGGACCCAGGCCCGGCGCGAAGGTCGCCGCCGGTCGTTCCGCGTCGGACTGGGTCTCGCCCTGCTCGGCAGCTTCGCGGGGGGACTAACGCCGTTCCTGCTCGAACTCGTCGTCAAGGGAGGTGCGGCTTTCCATGGCCAGCCGACCGGCGACTGAGCGCCGGAGCCGCCAGGACGCGGCAGGTCGCGTGCTCGCGCTGGTGACGGCCGTCTGCGTCAGCGTGGCGACGCTCCCCGCGGCCTCGCAACTGCTGGCGCGAGGGTGGGGAGCATTCATCGACCGGCCTGCGGGTGTCGGAGCCACCGCGGTGGTCGCGACCGGGCGGGAGTCCGCGCCACCCACTGGCCTCAGCGGGTCCTCGGTGACCGCCGCCGGCCACGATGCCGGAACCGCCACTGCGCCGATGAGCCCAGCCGCGCCCCCCGAAGGCGCTCCTCCGGCACCCAATCCTGTTGGTGGACCAGGACCCTTCGGCTTGAGACCGCCCGTGCCGCCGCCATTGATCCGGGGGAACGCGGGCGCTACGGTTCGCCCACGGTCGGCGAACACAGCGGGGGCGTCATGGCGTTCATCCAGGTGATCGAGCTGGTGACCCAGCGGCCCGACGAGGTGGAGGCCCTGGTCACGGAATGGCGCAAGGCGACGGCCGGGCGGCGGACGGCTCAACGGGGCACGTTCACCCAGGACAGGGACCTGCCGGACCACTACGTCCAGATCGTCGAGTTCCCTTCCTACGACGACGCCATGGCCAACTCGGGGCTTCCCGAGACCGCTGCCCTGGCTGCGAGCCTGGGGCAGTTGTGCGATGGACCACCGAAGTTCCGTAACCTCGATGTGCGCACCATCGAGGAGATGTAGTACCGAGAGGCAGCTGCGTCTGAGGGAGCACCTGTGGTCGGCGTCAGTACCTACCTGAACTTCGACGGCTGCGCGGAGGAGGCGCTGCTGTTCTACCGGGACCTGTTCGGCACCGACTTCGCCACCCCGATCACGCGCATGGGTGACATGCCGGCGGACCCCAGCGCGCCGGCGCTGACAGACAGCGAGAAGCACCTGGTCATGCATGCCGCGCTGCCCATCCTCGGGGGCCACATCGTGATGGCTACCGACGTCATCCCCTCCCAAGGCCACCAGATTCGGCGCGGCAACACCATGACCCTCAACCTGGAGCTCGAAGACCGCGCAGAGACCGAACGGCTTTTCGCCGCACTGTCTGCGGGCGGCTCAGAGTCCTTTGGGTTGATGGACATGCCTTGGGGCGCCTACTGGGGGACCTGCGCCGACAGATTCGGGATCCGCTGGATGTTCAACTGCACCGACGAGCCGGGCGCCTCGACGAGTCCCCCGCCGGGCTGAGCCCAGCAACGACCCGAGAGTCCCACCACCGCACCGCGCCGGCTCACGGCCCTTCCGCGCACCGTCAGGCCACCCGGGCTGGCGCCCAGTGTGGCGTGGGGCCGAGCCGGTTGCAGGATGTCCACGACAGGCTTCGCCACCAGACCCGGCACCGAGGTGGAGCCTAGGTGCTCCACGATCAACGCCGTGGACCCGAGCGCCTGCCGGATCGCGGGCTCATTCGCCTCGTAGATCGCCGACCATCCGGGGTCGTGCTCGTGGAGGTCTACGACGAGTGGTTCGAGGCCACCAACGAGGATGCCTTCGAGGAGGGCGTCCCTCTCGCGGTCCAACGCAATCATGCTGGTCCACTCCTTCCTTCCGAGATGCGGCCATACTCCGCCCATGCGTGCTCTGCCCGTCGCCGCGCTGCCGCTATGCCTTCTCGTGTCCTGCACAACCAGCCCGACCGACCGCGTGGTCGCAGTAGCGACGCCGCAGGGCACCTCGTCGCCTCAGCCCATCCCCTCGTCCTCCCCTTCGCCCGCCGCTGCGAGCCCACCGCCCTCCCCGTCCACCGCGCCACGAGCCAGGCGTTGCAGAACTTCCGATCTGGGCATTGCGGTCGGCCAGTACGGGGCGGGGTTGGGCAATGCGGGGGCGGTCGTTACCTTGACCAACGACTCCGCCACACCGTGTCAGGTCTTCGGCTACCTCGGCCTGCTGCGACTAGACCGGCACCGACGAGCCATGCTCACTCACCTCAACCGTGGGTCCAGCATGCTCTTCACGGACCCTGGCCCACACCGGGTTCTCCTCGCGCCGGGCCGAACAGCCTCAGCAGGGATCGGGTGGGTAGACAACCCCGGCCCGTCTGATCCACCGAACGGGTGCCCCGCGTCCACCTACGCCCGGATAACACCGCCCGACGAAACAACCGCCAAGATCGTCTCCGCACCCATCGCCGCCTGCTACGGCGCGACCGTGTACGTGACCGCCCTCGTGGCAGGTTCATCAGGGCTACCGTGAGTCCGTAGGGAGATTTCTGTGCTCAAGAGGGAAGTCAGTCATGGGTGGTGCGGGTCGGTCAGGGCAGCGATCCGCAGGTCACGCAGGACCCTCTCGTCCCTCGGTCCTGCCCGTCGCTCGCCGGCTAGTGCTGCATCAGGCAACCTTAGCCC
>JALYIZ010000101.1 GCA_030775505.1 Actinomycetota bacterium
AGAGCCCCCCCGCAACCGCGACGAGACCACCGGCGACAACGAGGTTGGACACATAGAGGCCCGTCTTGATGGCCCGCAGGTGCGGAGCCAGTCCGGGTGCGGCACGAAGTAGTGCCGGCAAACCGGTAACGCAGGCCATGTTGACCGCCCCCGCTACGCCCCAGAGGGCGACCGCGAGCAGGTGGACGTGGCTGCCCGCCACGCCCTTGCGCTCCAGCACCAGCGCGCACGCCACGGAGAGAACGACTCCGCCCCACCCGAAGATGTTGGCGGCGTTGATCATGCGCCGTCTGTAGTCCACTGGCTCCCCCGCCCTCGCTCGGCCCTGGCCCGGTCATCCTGCCCTGCCGGCGGGGTGAACGGCTTCCAGGCCACGCTGGCCGCCGTGCCGGCCCGCACCGGGACAGGCCCACCCAGTCGACCGAGGGGATCAGGCCGGACCGGCAGTTCCCGGTACAGAGCCCGTGTCCACGAGTTCCTGAGCCACGTCGCGAAGCTTCATGTTCAGCCGCTGCGATGCGTGCCGCAGCAGGTTGAAGGCCTGCTCCGAGGTGATGCGCTCACGCTCCATCAGGATCCCCTGCGCCTGCCCGATGATCTCGCGGGAGATCAACGCCAGCTGCAGGTTCTCCGCACGGAACCGTTCGGCATCCTTGCCCTGTGCCACCATCAGCGCCATCCCTGCGTGGGCGGCGAAGATCTGGCCCTGCGCGCGGTCGGTCGCGTTGAACGCCGACGGGAGCCGCGCGAAGAGCTGCAGCGCGCCGAGTGTCCCGTTCCCGGCCGACAGCCGGTAGGCCAGGGCACTGCGCACGCCGGCCGCCGACGCCGCGGGCGCGAACGATGGCCACCGCCTGTCCTCTTCGAGGTCGTGGACGTAGACGCTGTCCGCGCCGGCCAACGCGTCGATGCAGGGCCCCTCGTTGAGCCGGGTCTGCAGGTCGTCGAGCTCGAGAACGAGCGGCGAGGCCGGCGAGGACCGGGGGGTACCGGCCCCCTGGGCGCACACGCCTGCCTCGTCGCAGCCCTCGATCGTCTCGATGGCGAGGCCGACCACGCGCTCGAGCGTCTGCTCGACCGAGCCGCGTCCGAGCAGGACGCGGGCGATGTCCGCCAGGTTCCGGGCCATGGTGGCAGCGGGGTCCGGCGGTGGGCTGTCGCTCATCAGTGGCGACCTTTCGACCGCGTACGGGGCTGGACAGAGCGCGTAGACTGAGGTCGTCTTCGACCCACGAGGATACGGCCCCTTTTTCCTGAGGGCGTGGCGGCATGTCCGCACCCGCACAACCCGAGCTCACCGGCACCATCCGCATCGACCCTGGGATCGTGACGGTCACCGTCGTGGGCGAGATCGATGTCACCAGCGTCCCGCTGCTGCGCTCCCTGCTCGACCAGGCGGCGGTCCCTGGGCTCCCGACGGTCGCCATCGACCTCGACGGGGTGACCTTCTGCGACGCCCACGGGCTGGGCGTGCTCGTGTCGTCGGAGAACGCCCTCCACCAGCGGGGCTCGGAGCTGATCGTGCGCGCCGCCCCGACCAGGCTCCGACAGCTGTTCGCCATGGCCGGGCTGACCTACCTGTTCGACGGCGACCGTCCTGAGACGGACGCCCACCTCGGGCACGCCCTCGGGCAGGCCGCCAACCTCCCGCTCACCCGGACTGTCCTCGACGCGGCCCTTCAGCTGGTCGTCACCATGGCGCAGGCCGTCGTCGCCCGCGCTGACGGCGTCAGCATCACCCTGCCGAGGAACGGACAGCTGACCACGGTCGCCTCAAGCAACGACGTCGTCCTCGACATGGACCACGACCAGTACGACACGGGTGAGGGTCCGTGCCTGGAGGCAGCCACCCACGGGGAGCGCTTCCACATCGACTCGATGCGCGACGAGATCCGCTGGCCGGCCTTCGTGCCCCGGGCCCGGGCGCGGGGGATCGAGAGCATCCTGTCCACCCCGTTGGTGACGGGCAGCCAGCCGATCGGTGCCCTCAATGTCTATTCGACGAAGGTGGGCGCCTTCGCGGCCCACGAGAAGGAGTGGACCGACCAGTTCGCCGCAGAGGCCGCCGCGGTCGTGCGCAGCGCCGACCCGACCTTCTCCGCCCCGATCCTGAACGCCCAAATCACCGAGGCCCTGGCCGCGCGCCACGTCATCGCCCTGGCCCAGGGGGTGCTCATGGAACGCGAGTCGCTCGACCCCGAAGGGGCGCACGCGAAGCTGCTGGCGATGAGCCGCGACACCTCCCGGCCCATGCAGGACGTCGCGCGCGGGGTCCTGCCGAAACTCACGCCATGATGCCGCGGCCCGACGAGCTCGACCGGGCCCGCCAGGACGCGGCGCTCACCCACGGACAGCTGTGGTTGCGCTACTTCGGTCTGGGCGGGATGACCCCGCCGATGGAACTCGAGGCGATCTGTCATGGGCTGCTCGAGCCGAGCGCCCAGGAGCGCGACCGGATCGTCCACGCCCTCAACGAGCGCTTCACGGAGCAGGGACGCAACCACCCCGTTCCGTACTCCGACTCCGCCTGAGGCAGAACGTCAGGCCGTAGCCGCCGGACGCGACCGCCAGAATGGCGAAGCTCGGCGGTACCTCCGGTACCAGGTAGCTGACCACGATGCCGGCCAGGGCGGCAGTGACGGCGATGCCGGCGGACAGGGTCAGCGCCACGAAGGGCCGGGCGGACAGCCGCATCGCCGTTCCGGCGGGGGCGGACAGCAGCCCCAGCAGCAGCAGGGCGCCGACCGCCTGACTCGCCTCTGCCGCCGTGGCGCCCACCAGGGCGAGGAACCCCCAGCCCAGGAGGGCGACCGGGACCCCCCGGGCCGCCGCGACGGCCTCGTCAACGGTGGCGAACAGCAACGGCCGGGCGACCGCCAGCAGCAGCCCGCTCAGCCCCGCAGCGACGCCCGCTGCCAGCCAGGCATGGCTCGACGTCAGGCCGAAGACAGATCCGAAGAGCACCCGGACGCCGGCGGTCCCGTCACTCACGTGGGCCGCGGTCGCGTAGGCGGCCAGCGCCAGGACGCCGAGGCCGAGGACCCACGCGAATACTGTGCCGATCACCACGTCGTCGGCGCGGCCCCGCCTGCCCAGGACGCCGAGGAGCAGTCCGGCGGCGATCGTTGCCGCGAACAGGCCCAGTCGCGCGTCCAGGCCCACTGCCAGGGCCCCCAGCGCGCCGCTGAACGCCACATGCCCGAGAGCGTCCCCGGTGAACACCTGGCTGCGGAGCACCACGAAGTAGCCCACCAACCCGCTGAGCGCCGCGACGGGCAGGGCGGCGAGGAGCGCGTACCGCAGGAACGGATGGGCGAACAGGTCGGCCAGGCCGGCGGCGGTCCTCACCGGTGACGCACCCGTGCCAGGCCGGCGGCAAGGAGGAACACCGCGAACGCCAGCGTGGTCAGCAGGAACCCCAGCGGGTAGGAGGAGAAGTACCCGGCGAACAGCGCCAGCCAGGTGACCCCCACACCGATCAGCACGGTCAGCAGCAGGCTCATCACCGGCCGGGCCGTCAGCGCCTGAGCCGCCGCCGCCGGGACGACGAGCAGGGTGAACACCAGCAGGGAACCGGTGACCTGGCTGACCTCGGCCGCGGCTACGCCGAGAACCACGAGGAACAGGACCGCGAGTCCGCGCACAGGCACACCCCGGGCGGCAGCCACATCCGGGTCGACAGAGGCGAACAGCAAAGGCCGGCCGACGGCGGCGAGGATCCCCACCGCGACGGCGGCAACCACGGCAAGCAGGGTCACCTGCGCGTCGGTGATGCCGAGGAAGCTGCCGAAAAGCAGCGCGTTGACGTTGCCGAGAAATCCACCGTCCCGACTCGCGTAGAGACTCACGAACAGGAAGCCGGCGCCCAGCGCCAGGGCCTGAACCGTGCCGGTGACGGCCGACTCCTCGCTGAACCGCGTGGAGGACGCACCGGGCACCGAGGCGATGACGAGGGCTGCGGCGATGGCGAACGCGAAGAAGCCGTAGGCGGCTCCGACGCCGACGAGCGCCGCCCCGGCGGCTCCGGGGAAACCGACGAGCGCGAGGGTGTGCCCGGCGAAGCTCTGCCGGCGCAGCACCATGAACCACCCGGCCACGCCCGACAGGATCGCGACGACGGTGCCGGCGCGGTAGGCGTTGACCATAAAGGGAAAGGCGAGCAGCTGGTCGACATCGTGGACGAGGTCCCAACCGAGCTGCGGGTTCACGACCGGTGCACGTGCCCTGAGGAGCCGTGGTAGGACGGCGCGTGCGGCTCGCCGACGACGACGAGCCTGCCGTCGGAGGTGGTGAGCACTTCGATCGGCGTGCCGTACAAGCGGGACAGCGTCGCGCTGTTGACCACCTCGCGCGGCGTTCCGGAGACGACGCCGCCGGTGGCGATGTACACGAGCCGGTCGAGGTAGCCCAGGATCGGGTTGACGTCGTGGGCGACCATCAGCACCGTCATGCCGTCCTGGCGGCAGATCCGGGAGATCAACGCCGCGATCCCGCTCTGGTTGGGCAGGTCGAGGCTGTCCAACGGCTCGTCGAGCAGCAGCAGCTGCGGGCGCGAGACGAGGGCCTGGGCGATGAGCAGCCGCTGCTGCTCCCCGCCGGAGAGCGACCCCAAGGGTCGGTGCGCATAGGCCTGCGCCCCCACGAGGTCCAGCACCTCGTCCACCCGGGCGAGCTCGGAGCGCACCCGCCTGCTCCATCGGCGGGCTCCCGGCAACGGGGCTCCCCATCGAGCTCCGTCGAGCCCGAGCCGGACCACGTCGACGCCCCGCACCCGCAGGCCGTCGTCGAAGCTGCGGCGCTGGGGGAGGTAGCCAACCTGGTCGTTGTGCGACCCGGGTCGCCCGCCCAGGACGACGGCCTCCCCCGCGGACAGGGACAGGACGCCCAGGACCGCCTTGACGAGGGTGGACTTCCCGACGCCGTTGGGCCCGAGCACCGCGACGAACTCACCCGCCGGAACCGTGAGGTCGACGCCGCTCCACAGGGTGCGCCCACCGACACTCATAGCGGCCCCACGCAGGATCAGCGCCTCACTCATCGGCCGGTTGCCCGCGCAAGTGCCGCTCTCAGTGTCTCGAGCTCGGCGACGAACCAGTCCTGGTAGGTCGTCGCGGCGGGTACCAGGGTCTCTGTCACCGCGACGACCGGGATGCCACGGGACCGGGCAGCGGCTACCTGCACGGCGATGTCGGGGGTCGCGTTCTGGCTGTTGTAGAGGTAGACCGCGATCTGATGCTGGGCGATCTGGGCGTCGATGGCGGCCTTGTCCGCGGCCGTGGGATCCACGCCTTCCGAGATCGCGGCGAGGAACCGTGCGGGCGTGCGGAGGTCGAGCCCCACTGAGGGGATGAGCGGCGCAACGATGCTCTCCGAGGCGCCGACGGGGACGCCGGCGTAGTGGGCACGGATGCCGTTCACCAAAGAAGTGATCTTTGCCGTGGCCACCCGCGCGAACGTCGACCTCAGCCCGCGGAAGCGCTCGGCGGCAGCCGGGGCCAGCCGGGTCAGTGCGGCGCTGATGGCGTCGGCCACCCGGCTCACCGAAGCGGGGTCGTACCACTGGTGCGGGTTCCCGCCCACGACAACCCGCGTGACGCCGCCGACGTCGACGACGAGTCGATGGGGGGTCGGGCTCGCCGACAGCAGCCTGCTCGCCCAGGGGTCGTACCCGATACCGTTGACGATGACGAGGTCGGCGGCGGTGATGGCTCGGGCGTCGGCCGAGGTCGGTTCGTAGCTGTGCGGGTCGGCGCTCGGGTTCGCGACGATGCTGGTCACGTCGGCGTCGATCCCGCCGAGCTGCGCCGCGACGCTGCCCCACATGTTCTCCGCCGCCACCACCCGGAGCCGGCCGTGACCGCCCACCGCGGGCCCCGAGGTGCTGCAACCGGCCACTGCGGCGAACGCCATCAGGCAGCCGAGCGCCTTGATCCGCATCGCGGGCTCACCTCCTTGATGAAGATGACATCCGATTTCATTAACGATGTCAATCCCCGGTAGAGACCCGCGCGCGTCGTGCGCTCGTCCTACCTCCGTCGGGCGCAGGCCCGGCAGGTCCCGAACACGTCGACGGTGTGGCTGACGTCGGTGTAACCGGCCAGCTCAGCGACCCGGTTGGCCCACGCCTCGACCTCAGGGCCGTCGACCTCCACGCTTGCCCCGCACGTCCGGCAGACCACATGGTGGTGGTGCTGCTCGGACGCACAGAGCCGGTAGACCGCCTCGCCGTCACCGCTGTGGACCAGGTCCACCACGCCACGCTCCGCGAGGGTGGTCAGGTGCCGGTAGACCGTGGTGAGTCCCACCTGCTCGCCGCGGCTGCGCAGCTCGGCGTGCAGCTCCTGGGCGCTGCGGAAACCTTTGGCATCGCCCAGAGCCGCCTCGACCGCGGCACCCTGCCGCGTCGACCTGGTCCTCTTCGGCGGCACCAGTCTCGTCACGCGACCGGTCGGCATGCGGTGATAGTACGAGGGCGTCATCGGCACGCCGACGGGGAAGACCGGGAGGACTGTGGCCACCGACGACTGGTTCCTCACCGCGTTCGAACGCGGCAACCCCAGCACCAGGCTGGATTCCCGGCATCCCTCCGGCGCCGCCTGGTCGAGTGGAAACGCGGTCCAGCTGCTCGTCCACGGGGCGGCCTACTTCGCCGAGCTTGCGCGCTGCCTGGCGCAGACGCGGGCAGGTGACCTGGTGATGTTCGCCGACTGGCGAGGGGACCCCGACGAGGAGCTCGTGCCCGGGGTCACTGTCGCCGGCGCCCTGTGCGCGGCGGCGGACCGGGGAGTCGACGTGCGCGGACTGGTGTGGCGCTCGCACATGGACAAGCTGTCCTTCAGCGCTGCGCAGAACCGAAACCTGGCCAACGCCCTGCGCACCTCGGGCGCCGAGGTTCTGCTGGACATGCGAGTCCTCGCAGGTGGCTCGCACCACCAGAAGTTCGTCGTCATCCGGCATCACGGCCAGCCGGAGCGGGACGTGGCCTTCGTCGGGGGCATCGACCTCGGGCACAGCCGGCGCGACGATGCCGCCCACGGCGGCGACCCGCAGGCGCAACCCATGGCCGCCGTCTATGGGCCCACCCCGCCCTGGCACGACGCGATGGTGGCGCTGCGGGGCCCGGCTGTCGCCGATGTCGAGACTGTCTTCCGGGAGCGCTGGGAGGATCCCGCGCCACTGACCCGCAACCCCTACCACGCCGTGATGCAGCGGGTCCGCCACGAACGGACCCGCGGCGGTCCCCTGCCGCCACCGGCAGCCGACCCGCCTCCGGCCGGTGGCGTGGACGTGCAGCTCCTGCGCACCTACCCGGCGCGCTACCCCTTCGCCCCCACGGGCGAGCGGAGCATCGCCCGGGCCTATGCGAAGGCGCTCGCCCGGGCGCGGCGGCTGGTCTACGTCGAGGACCAGTACCTCTGGTCGGAGGAGGTGGCGGCGGCCTTCGCAGCGGTGCTGCGCGCCCAGCCCGACCTCCACGTCATCGCCGTGCTCCCGCACGTGCCCGACCAGGACGGGGGGGTCTCCATGCCGCCCAACCTGGTCGGCCGGCAGCGGGCGCTCTCCCTGCTGCGCGAGGCGGGAGGGGACCGGTTTGCGGTGTACGGCATCGAGAACCACGACGGCACCCCGGTCTACGTCCACGCCAAGGTGTGCGTCGTCGACGACACGTGGGCCACGGTCGGGTCGGACAACATCAACCGCCGGTCGTGGACCCACGACTCGGAACTCAGCGCGGCGCTGCTCGACACCACCCGGGACCCGCGCCCCCCCACCGACCCGGCCGGGCTGGGCGACGGTGCGAGGGTGACCGCCCGCAACCTGCGCCTGGAGCTGGCCCGCGAGCACCTGGATGCGGACTCCGACGAAGGGCTCGTCGATCCGGGTGAGGCGTTCGCGGCGTTCGCCCGTTCGGCCGCCGCGCTGGCCGCATGGC
>JALYIZ010000102.1 GCA_030775505.1 Actinomycetota bacterium
GCACGAGGCAGGGCCTGCTCTGGTGGCGCCGCCTGGGGTGTCGCCGCGGCACCCGCTACGCGGGGGGCCTCCGGAGCCGGAAGCGGCGACGGCGACCAGGCGTCGGGGCGCACCCTCCCGGAGGGGAGGTCCGCCGTGACAGGTGGCGGGGGGACCTCCGCCGGTGCGGCCGACCCGGTCAGCTCAGCAATCAGCGCATCCCGGGAGGCGAGTTCGTCGGCCGCCCGCGCCAGCACCCGGTCCACCTCGTCCATGCGGTAGCCGCGGGTGGCCATCGAGAAGCGCACCAGCGCGAGGTCTTCGGGCTGGACCGGACCCTCCGGCAGGTCAAGGTCGGCGGCGTCCGGCGGGGCGTCCGCGAGGACCTCTCCACCGGAGGTGGCGACGGCCGCGGCAAAGAACATCACGACGATGACGCCCAGCAAGGCGAGGACTGTCAGCACGCGCGGGATCCTCCCATGCCCGGGGATGGTCAGGGGGAGGGTTCGGACTCCGCCACCTCCGAGGGGGTCGGCAGCAGCCGCACGGGCCGCCGGATCCCCTCCTCGACGGCGTCGAGCGCCTGCCCGACGGAGGTCGCCCACACCAGCGCGCCGGCAGCCTGTTCCTGGACGAATCCCTGCTCGACCATCACCGCGACCTGATGACGCAGCGGCTCGAACAACCCCCGCGGGTCCAGGACCACCACCGGCTTCACGTGCATGCCGAGGATCCGGCCCACCCATGCCTCCAGCAGCTCCTCGAGCGTGCCCAGCCCACCTGGCAGGGCGACGAACGCGTCCGACCTGCCGTCCATCAGCCCCTTGCGGGTGCGCATGTCGTCGACGACGAGCAGCTCGTCGGCGTCGCGGTCGCCCACCTCGAGCTCCAGCAGCGCAGCGGGGATGACGCCGACGGTCCGGCCACCGCCGGCCCGCACCGCCCCGGCGATCGCGCCCATACTCGACATGGCCCCACCGCCGGACACCAGGGAGTGCCCGCGCCGGGCGAGCTCGTCGCCCAACGAGCGGGCCAGGTCGAGGTGGGCCCGGTCGATGCTGTCGCTGGAGGAGCAGAAGACGCAGATGGCCGCCACGTCAGCCGCCCCGGGCCGTCTCCCCTGGCGCGGCCGACGACTGGACGCGGCTGGCATTGGCCGCCTCGATGACCGACACCACCTCGTTGACGTCGTCGGTGACGTGCAGCAGCCCTAGGTCGTCGGGCGAGATGTAGCCATGCCCGCCGAGCGATGTGCCGATCCAGTCCAGCAGGGGCTGCCAGAACGCCGTGCCGACGAGGATGACCGGGAATTGGTTGACCTTGCGGGTCTGGACGAGGGTCAACGCCTCGAACAGCTCGTCGAGCGTGCCGAACCCTCCGGGCAGGATGACGAAGGCCTGCGCGTACTTCACGAACATCGTCTTGCGCGCGAAGAAGTACCGGAAGTTGATCCCGAGGTCGACCCACTCGTTGAGGTGCTGCTCGAACGGCAGCTCGATGCCCAGGCCCACGGACAGGCCGCCGGCCTCGTTGGCGCCCCGGTTGACGGCCTCCATCGCCCCCGGCCCACCACCGGTGATGACCGCCCACCCGGCCTGGGCCAGCGCGCCCCCGAGCGCCCGACCCAGGGCGTACTCCGCCGACTCACGCTTGGTCCGGGCCGAACCGAACACGCTCACGGACCGGGGCAGCTCGGCCAGCAGCCCGAACCCTTCGACGAACTCCGACTGGATCCGCAGCACCCGCCAGGGGTCGGTGTGCACCCAGTCGGACGCTCCTCGGGTGTCGAGCAACCGCTGGTCGGTCGTTGACGACTGGACCTGACCGCGACGCAGCGTGACCGGGCCGCGCTGCTTCTCCGGCATCCGACGTGGCGAAGGGTCGGGGCTGATGGCCGGGTCGGCAGGCGGGACGCGCTCAGGGTCGAGGGAGGCAGGCACGGCGACGAACCTACGACAGGTACCTCGTCAGCAGCCTGGCGCACTCCTCGATCGCCTGGACGGCCACGGACTCCTCGCGGGTATGGGCAAGGTTGGGGTCACCCGGACCGAAGTTGAGAGCGGGGATGCCGAGGGCGGCGAAGCGCGCGACGTCCGTCCAGCCGTACTTCGCCACGGGGAGCTTGCCGACGGTGGCGACGAACTCCTGTGCTGCAGGCGACCCCAGCCCTGGCATCGCACCCGGACTGGAGTCGGTCAGTACGCAGTCCCCGATGACCTCGCGGACGTGGTCGAGAGCCTGCTGTTCGGAGCGGTCGGGCGCGAAGCGGAAGTTGACCGTGACCGTGCACTCGTCCGGGACGACGTTGCCGGCGACGCCGCCGCTGATGCCGACGGCACTGAGTCCCTCGCGGTAGGTGCACCCGTCGATCTCCACCGTCCGCGGCTGGTACCCGGCGAGCGTCGCCAGCAGCGGCGCAGCGGCGTGGATCGCGTTTCTGCCCAGCCAGCTGCGGGCACTGTGCGCCCGCCTGCCCGCCACGATGACCTCGACGCGCAGCGTGCCCTGGCACCCCGCCTCGACGCGTCCGTCCGTGGGCTCGAGCAGGATGGCCACGTCAGCGTCGAGCCAGTCCCGGTGGCGCTCGGCCAGCCGCTTGAGCCCGTTGCGCTCGGCCGCGACCTCCTCGTTGTCGTAAAAGACGAAAGTCAGATTGTTTAACGGGCGGCTCACCGTCGCCGCAAGGTGCAGCATCACGGCGTCACCGGCCTTCATGTCGCTCGTCCCGCAGCCCACAATCCGGTCACCCTGACGACTGCCCGGCAGATTGCCGGCGACCGGCACCGTGTCGAGGTGTCCGGCGAGCAGGACCCGCCGGTCGCGGTTCCCTGACGTGCGGGCGACCACCGCGTCACCGTCCCGGTCCACCTGCAGGTGGTCGAGGGTGCGAAGCGCCTGCTCGACCAGGTCGGCGAGCGGACCCTCCGACCCGGACACGGAGGGGATGTCCACGAGCGCCTGGGTCAGCGCAACCGGGTCGTGCAGGGGCAGGGTCACGGTGCGACGCCGTGCTCCCGCAGGATCTCGTTGAGCGCCAGCTTGTCGTGCTGCTGGCCCTCGTCGAGATAGCGCAGGACCAGCGCGCAGGGCATGCCGAAGTCGCCGCCCGGGAACGACTTGACCCGCGTGGAGCCGACCACGACGGCCCGCTCGGGGATCACGCCGCGCGGGAGCTCGGCACCGGTCTCGGCCTCGAAGACCCGGCTGCTACTGGTGAACACCAGCCCCGCGCCGAGCTTCGCGCCGGCGCGCACGCGGGCGCCCTCGACCACCATGCACCGGCTGCCCACGAAGGCGTCGTCCTCCACCACTACGGGGGCCGCCTGCGGCGGCTCGAGGACACCACCGATTCCGACGCCGCCCGACAAATGCACGTTGCGACCGATCTGGGCGCACGAGCCCACCGTTGCCCAGGTGTCCACCATGCTGCCGCTGCCCACGTAACCGCCGATGTTGGTGTAGCTGGGCATCAGCACGACGCCCGGCTCGAAGAACGACCCCCAGCGCGCGATCGCACCCGGGACCACCCGCACCCCGTCAAATGTCGTCTTCAGCGGCACGCGGTCGTGGTGGCGGAACGGGCCGACGGCGTCGTCCGTCATCGGCAGCACCTTGAACGCAAGCAGGATGGCCCGTTTCGCACGCTCGTCGACGACGATGTCACCTCCGACGACCTGGGCCACCCGGGCCACGCCGGTGTCGAGCAGGTCAACCGCAGCGATCACGTCCCGGCGGGCCGCGACGGCCTCTGGCGACAGCCCGTCCCGGGCCTCCCAGAGCTCGTCGATGACCGGGTCGAGGGGGCTCTCGCTCATGCGATTCAGCGTAGAGGCCGGCGGGGGCTGGTCACAGGGCCGACAGCCGCGAGACGGCGGCGGCGATGCGCTCGTCGGTCGCGGTGAGCGCAAGGCGGATGTGCTGGTGCCCGGCGGCGCCGTAGAAGGCACCCGGCGCAGCCAGAATCCCCTGGCCGGCCAGGGCGCGGACCGTCTGCCAGCAGTCCTCGCCGCGGGTCGCCCAGAGGTAGAGACCCGCGTCGGAGTGGGTCACGGTGAAGCCCGCGCCTTCCACCGCAGCGCGCAGGGCCGTGCGACGTGCGAGGTAGCGCTGACGCTGCTCCTCGACGTGCACCTCGTCAGCAAGCGCCGCCACCATCGCCGCCTGCACCGGCTCGGGCACGAGAAGCCCGATGTTCTTGCGCGCCTCGTTGAGCACGGACACGACTGCGCTGTCGCCGACTGCGAACCCGGCTCGGTAGCCGGCGAGGTTGCTGCGCTTGGACAGCGAGTGGAGGGCGAGCAGACCCTCCGTGCTGCCGCCGCAGACCTCCGGGTCGAGCAGTGACACCGGGTCGGACTCCCAGCCGAGCTCGAGGTAGCACTCGTCACTCGCCACGAGCACCCCGTGCTGGCGCCCCCACGCCACGACCCCTCGGAGGTCGGCTGCGGGGATGACCCGGCCGGTCGGGTTACCCGGCGAGTTGAGCCAGACGAGCCCGACGCCGCGAGGGTCGTGAGCGGTCACCTCGTCGGTCGGGACGGGGACGCAGCCGGCCAGCCGGGCGCCCGCGTCGTAGGTCGGGTAGGCCAGCTCGGGGATCAGAACGCGCGTGCCCGGTGCCAGGCCCAAAAGTGCCGGCAGCAGCGCGACGAGCTCCTTGCTGCCGATGCTGGGCAGCACCTCCGCCTCCGCAACCTCGGCTCCCAGCCGCCGCCTGGTCCAGGCCACGAGCGCCGCGCGCAGGGGTGCCGAGCCGATGGTGGCCGGATAGCCCGGCGCGTCACTCGCGTCGCGCAGGGCCTGCTGGACCACCTCCGGCGTGGGGTCGACCGGGGTCCCGATGGACAGGTCGACGATGCCGTCCGGGTGCGCCCTGGCCTGATCGGCGAAGGGCGCCAGGCGATCCCAGGGGAAGCCCGGCAGCCCGGCACGTGCGGCCCAGCCGGGTCGGCCCGCGGCGGCGGTGGGGATCAGTGACCCTCGGTGTTCTTGCCGAGGGGGACCGCCATCACGACCGGGTGGTCGAGGTCGACCGGTCCCACTTTGCTGGCGCCACCCGGCGACCCGATGCTGGTCGTCTCGGTGAAGAAGTCGACGTTCGCGCGGTAGTAGTCCTTCCACTGCGTCGGAGTGTCGTCCTCGTAGAAGATCGCCTCGACCGGGCACACCGGCTCACAAGCCCCGCAGTCGACACACTCGTCGGGGTGGATGTAGAGCGAACGCTTGCCCTCGTAGATGCAGTCCACAGGGCACTCTTCGATGCATCCCTTGTCCTTGACGTCGACGCAAGGCTCGGCGATGACGTAGGTCACTGGATGGGTCCTCTCGGCGTGGGGCGACGGTCCTAGTATCGCTGGTGTCCAGCCGAGGCTCACATCGGGGGCGAGACCAGTGCGCTACACCGTCGACGTCGGACCGGGTGACAGCGGCATGCGCGTGACGGTCCGTCGTCGGCTGGTGGAAGGCGGCCTTGGCGACGTGCTCGGGGAGCTCCTCGAGTGGGATGCCGGAGTGCTGAAGTTGCGCCGTCGGGACGGCGTCGTCGTCGAGGTGGCGGAGGGCGACGTCGTGGCGGCCAAGCGGATCCCGCCACCGCCGCCCCCTCGAGGCGCCGACCCGCCGTGAGCGGGATGACGACCGGGTGAGCCAATCCAGCCGGGAGCAGTTCGCCGAGGTCATGCGACGGCAGCCCGTCGACCTCGGCCTGGCCTGCCTGCTCGTCGGCGCCGAGGTCGCGCCCGACCTCGACCTCGCGGCGGGGCTGGGCCGGCTCGACGAACTCGCCGCGGTGGCTCGGCCCTTCCTCCCCCACGGCTGCGGTCCGCTCGAGGCGGCGGAGGGGTTGCGGGCCTGCCTCGGCGGCCGGGAGGGCTTTGCCGGAGCGCCGGGTGACTACGAGGACCTGCGCTCGTCGCTGCTGCATGAGGTGCTGGTCCGGCGCAGGGGGTTGCCGTTGCTGCTGTCGGTGGTGTGGGCCGAGGTGGCCCGACGGCTGCAGACGCCGGCGTACCCGATCGCCGCTCCCGGCCATGTGGTGGTGGGGTTCGGTGATCCCGGGGGCCTGCAGGTCCACGCCGACCCCTTCGCGGGTGGCCGCATCATCGAGCGGCCAGCCGGGCCGGCTCCGCTGACGGTGTGGCCCGCGGACCCGGTGGAGCTCATGGCCAGGCTGCTCGCCAACATCACGGCGCTCAGTCTGCGCCGGCCACCCTCACAGGACGCCACCCGCACCCGGCTGTGGGCGGTGGAGTTGACCCTGCTGCTGCCTCGACACGCCCTGGATCTGCGCCGGGACCGGGGCAACCTCCTGGTCCGCACGGGGCGGCACACGGAGGGGGCCAGCGAGCTGGAGAAGTACGCGGCGGCCGTGGCGGACGAGCACCCCGACGTCGCCGAGGAGTGCCTGCGGGACGCCCGGGCGGCCCGGGCCCGGCTGAACTAGCCCCCCGGCCCGGCTATCGCAGAGAAACGACCGCTCACAGCCCGGATGTTGTCCGAAAGTCGCCGGTAGCCCCCTCCCCCGTCAGGCGGGAGGCAAGCCCGCACCAAGCGCGCTCACTTAGCCTCGTCCTGTGCGCCTCCACGACACCAGGACCCGGACAGTCGAGCCCATCGTGCCCTCCGTCCCGGGACGGCTGTCGGTGTACGCCTGCGGCCCCACCGTCTACCGGTACGCGCACGTGGGCAACCTGCGCACGTTCCTGCTGTCGGACCTGATCCGCCGGGTCGCCGAGCTCCAGGGGCTGCAGGTACGGCTGGTGCAGAACATCACCGACGTGGGCCACCTGCAGGACGACACCGGAATCGACCTCGGCGGCGAGGACAAACTGCTCGCGCAGGCCCGCTTGGAGGACAAGGACCCTTTCGTGATCGCCCGCTTCTACGAGCAGGCGTTCCACCGGGACCTGGCGGCCCTCAACGTGCGGCCCGCCGACGCGTACCCGAGGGCGTCAGAGTGCATCCCGCTGATGCTCGACCTCATCGGCCGCCTGGTCGGCTCCGGGCACGCCTACCAGGGTGAGGACGGCAGCGTGTACTTCGACGCGCGTTCGTTCCCCGGGTACGGCGCGATCTCCGGGAACCGGCTCGCGGACCTGCGCGCCGGGCATGGCGCCACCGGGGAGTCCACGGCGCAGGGAAAGCGTTTCCACGCGGACTGGGCGCTGTGGAAGCGGGCCGGCGAGCAGCGCGAGATGGTCTGGGACTCCCCGTGGGGGCCCGGCTTCCCCGGCTGGCACATCGAGTGCTCCGCCATGTCGATGGACCTGCTCGGCACGACCGTGGACATCCACACCGGCGGGATCGACCTGCGCTTCCCGCACCACGAGGACGAGCGCGCGCAATCGGACGCGGCGGTCGGCCACGAGGTAGTGCGCCACTGGGTGCACGGGGAGCACCTGCTGTTCGAGGGCCGCAAGATGGCCAAGTCGACCGGGAACGTCGTGCTCGTCGACGATGTCGCGGCCCGGCACGACCCGCTCGCGCTCCGGCTGGCCTTCCTCCAGTTCCGATACCGCCAGCAGGCCAACCTGTCGTGGGAGGGCATCGCCGCTGCCGACAAGCTGCTGACGAGCTGGCGGTTCCTGGTGGCCCGGTGGGCGGAGTCGGACTCAAAGCCGATGTGTGCGGACTACCAGGAACAGGTCACGTCGGCGTTCGACGACGACCTCGACACCCCGCGCGCCTTGCAGGTGCTGCGCCGGGCCGCGGCGGATGAGTCCGTGCCCCCCGGGTCGCGCTTCGAACTGTTCGCCTGGGCCGACCGGGTGCTCGCGCTCGACCTGGTCAAGGACGTGGGCCGCCCGGCGGTCATGGCCGTCCTGCCGCCGGGGGCGGAGCAGCTGCTGGC
>JALYIZ010000103.1 GCA_030775505.1 Actinomycetota bacterium
GCGGTGGTCTCGTCGTGCGAGCTGGTGGTCAGCGGAGTGCCTTTCGGTGATCGCGCCGACCACGGCAAGGGCGGGCTCGCAGGCGGCCACCGCATCGCACCTGGTGTGGGTGCCGGTGACCGGCGCGCCGCGCAGGATGAGGTCCGCGCACACGGTCGGGGCGGCGAGCGCCGCCCCTTCGACCATGAGCCTACCGGCTAGTGTCCGGCCCCGGGGTAGCCCGACATGCCCGGAGGTGGGAGGCGGCTGTGACCGGACGGCTCGATGCGGCGACCATCGACCTGCTCGGCGTGCTCGCCTACGGGGAGCTCACGGCCTTTGAGCGGCTAGCTTCGGACGCGCGCCTGGCGACGACGATCCAGGACAAGACGGCGCTGGCTCGCATGGCCGCGGCGGAGTACGACCACTACCGGAGGCTGAGCGACCACCTGACCAGCGAAGGCGTCGATCCCGAGGAGGCGATGCAGCCGTTCGTCGCGGCGGTGGACGGCTTCCACGATTCGACACTGCCGGGCGACTGGCTGGAGGGGATCATCAAGGCCTATGTAGGCGACGGCTTGGCCACGGACTTCTACCGCGAAGTGGCGGCGTTCGTGCAGGACGCGGCCACCCGAGGCCTCATCCTCGAAGTCCTCTCCGACGCCGGACAGGCGTCGTTCGCCGTGGCGAAGGTGCGCGAGGCAACCGCGGCCGAGCCGGCGGTGGCGGGACGACTCGCCCTCTGGGCCCGGCGGCTGGTGGGTGAGGCGCTGATCCAGGCGCAACGCGTCGCCGTGGAACGCGACGCCCTGACCGAGCTGCTCGTGGGCGGCAGCGGTGACCTGGCGGGGATCGCGAGGTTGTTCACCCGGCTGACCGACAACCACACCTCGCGGATGAAGGCGCTGGGCCTGTCCAGCTGAGCCGGCTGTGCAGCCGGTCAGAGCCGAGCGCGGCTGCGGACCCCACCGTGAGTCAGGGCGATGATCGCGGCAGCGATCAGCGTGCCGACGATAATCTCGACGAGCAGACTGGACGGGATCAGGGCGCCGGCCAGCAGGAGGCTTCCGACGCCGATCAGCATGGTCAGCCAGAGCGGCAGGGCCTGGCGACCGGGCAGGACGGCTCGGCCCAAGAGGCCGACGATGAGGCCGATGGCCAGCAGCGCAATGATCCCCATGGGACTCCTCCAGACGTGGGCGGCGGACCCTTCGGCCCGCCATTCACCGTCATGCCCACCCGGACACCCCGCGAACCCGCAGTGGGTGACTCAGAGTGCGCCGAACCCCACGCGCCGGGACTCGCTCTCGGCGATCTCGACGTAGGCCAGCTTGTCGGCCGGGACGAGGATCCGGCGACCCTTCTCGTCGACGAGACTGAGAACCCCCAGGTCCGCGCGCAGCGCCTCCGCCACGGCCTTCGCGACGTCGTCAGCGGTCTGCGCGCTTTCCAACACGAGCTCCCGGGCGGCGTACTGAACGCCGATCTTGACCTCCACCAGGTTCCTCCGGTCGTCGCTTGTTCACAGATGCTTCTCGTCGGAGGCTAGTGGCTCGCGACGCGCCGCCCGCTCCGCTAAGCCGAGGGCGGAAACGCGCGGCGCCGCTCAGGTAGTGCGCGGCGACCCCGAGATCCCCCGCCAGGACAGCCCCACGAGGAGCTCGACGGCGCGCTCTTTCGGGATGCGCCCCTCCGAGGCAAGCCACCAGCGCGCGGCGACCTCGGCCATCCCCGACAGCCCGATGGACAGCAGCTGGGCCTCCTCGGCGCGGTACCCGGTGTCGTGCGCGATGGTCTCTGCGATCGCCTCCACACACTCCTGGGTCATGCGCTCGACCCGTTCCCGCACCGCGGGGTCGTTGCGCAGGTCGCTCTCGAAGACGAGGCGGAACGCCTCACCGTCCCCGTCGACGAAGTCGAAATAGGCGGCCACGGAGGCCGCGACCCGCAGCCGGTTGTCCGTCGTCGACTCCAGAGCGACGCGCACCTTCCGGGCGAGGTCCGAGGCGTGCTCGTCCAGCAGGGCCAGGTAGAGGTCGAGCTTGCCCGGGAAGTGCTGGTAGAGCACCGGCTTGCTGACGCCGGCTCGTTCGGCGATGTCGTCCATCGCGGCGGCGTGGTAGCCCTGTGCGACGAAGACCTCCTGTGCCGCGCCCAGCAGCTGCTTACGTCGCGCGGTGCGCGGCAGCCTGGTGCCGCGCGGCACGGCATCGGCCGCGGTCACGGCTGAGCCTGTCCGGCGGTGCGCACCACCGGGCCATCGTCCCACAACGTTACCGAGCGGTAACCCGAACGGGTCAGTCCTGCCCGGAGAGCTCCCGCGAGCCATGGCGGGTCCGCCGCGCGTCGGGGACCCGGTCGGGGTTGCGGCGCAGGTATTCCTGCTCGAGCAGGGCGGTCCTGGCGGTGTGGATCGCGAGCGCGTCCTCGCTGCCGTGCAGGAAGGTCTCGTTGCGGGTCTCATGCAGGTGCAGCAGCTCCCGGTCGAGGGCCTCGTCGTTGAGCTGCTCGGGGGGGACGCCAGTCACGGTTGCTCCTCCAGGGACTGCATTCTGCGAGCGACGGGCGTCGCGACACCACCTTGACCCAACACCCCGCGTCAATGCCGGCCCGGTCGGTCAGCCGGGCAGCAGGCCCCGGAACAGGTCTCCGTCTCGCGCGACGCGGTCTAGGACGTCTCCCGCCAGGAACTCCAGCTCGGCTGGCGACCGGCAGCCGGCCACCTCGTCCCAGGTCACCGGCGTGGACACGGTGGGAGAGGGGCGCGCGCGCAGCGAGTACACCGACACCGTCGTCTTCGAGCCATTGTTCTGGGACCAGTCGACCAGAACCTTGCCGGGGCGCAGCGCCTTGGCCATCCGGGACACGACGAGGTCCGGCCGGCGGCCCTCGAGTCGCTGGGCGAGGTCCTTGGCGTACGCGGAGGTCTCTTGGCTCGAGCCGAGCGACCCGGCCAGGGCGTAGACCTGCAGTCCCTTGTTGCCGCTCGTCTTCACGACGGGCTCGCGGCCGTCCGCCGCCAACTCCTCGCGCAGCAGCAGGGCCACCTCAGCGCACTCGACTGCCGTGGCGGGGGGCCCCGGGTCCAGGTCGAACACCACCAGGTCGGGGCCAGGGTCGCCGATGCGCCACATCGGGGTGTGCAGCTCCAGCGTCGCCAGGTTGGCCACCCAGATCAGTCCCGCGACGTCCTCGACGACGGCGTAGTCGATGGTCTCCCGGTGCTTGGTTGAGCCGGGGCTGGGCAGCCGCTGAACCCGCAGCCAGTCCGGCCGGTGGGACGGGGCGTTCTTCTCGAAGAACGAATGCCCCTCCACACCGTCCGGCCAGCGCTTCATGGTCAACGGACGCCGCGCCAGGTGCGGCAGGAGCACGGGGGCGATCCGCGAGTAGTAGTCGAGGACCTCGCCCTTGGTGAAGCCCCCGTGTGCCGGGTAGAGGACCTTGTCGAGGTTGGACAGCGACAGCTGGCGCCCCTCCACCTCGACGGTGACCCGCGTCATTGCCTGACCACTCCTGCCGCCTCGAGGTCGTCGCGCAAGCCCTTGAATGACGGGTGACGCAGCCGGCCTTCCCTCGTCCATTCCGTGTAGTCGATCTCGGCGACGAGTACCGGCCGGACCCACACCGCTGACCGGGCGTCGGCACGGGGCACCTCCGTCGCCGGCTGGTCGATGCGCAGCGGCTCCAGGAGGTCACCGAGAACACGCAGGGTGCTGTCGGTGAAGCCGGTCCCGACATGCCCGGCGTACTCCAGGCCGTGCGTGCCGTAGACGCCCAGCAGGAGAGAGCCGATGGACCCGGCGCGCACACCGGCGCCCGGTTTCCACCCCATCACGACCGCGGACGTCCGTCGAACATGCTTGATCTTGCGCCAGGTCTCGCTGCGCCGACCAGGCTCGTACCGGCTGTCACGCCTCTTGGCCACCAGCCCTTCCAGGCCCTGGGCCCGGGTGGCTTCCGCGAGCGCGTGCCCGTCCGAGAGGAAGCGGTCGGGGACGTCAACGCCGAGCCCGGCGAGGGTGTCGAGCGCGGACCGGCGCTCGTCGTAGCCAGCTGTCAGGAGCGTGACTCCGTCCAGGTGCAGCAGGTCGAAGGCAAGGAAGCGCACGGGAGTGCGGTCCCGCAGGACCTGTGAGGGGCTGGTGACGTGCATGCGTGACTGCAGCAGGCCGAAGTCGGTCCGACCCGCCTCGTCGAAGGCGACCACCTCCCCGTCGAGGAGGGCCTGGTGACCGTCGAGCGTGTTCGCCAGCAGGCCCAGTTCCGGATAGTGGCTCGTCACGTCGTTCCCGCGGCGCGTGGTGAGCGTCAGTCGGCCTCCCTCGACCGCAGCCAACGCCCGGACCCCGTCCCATTTGACCTCGTACGCCCAGCCGTCGTCCTGCTCGGGCAGGGTCCCGGTAGCCGCCAACATGGGCGACAGACCGGTGGGCAGGGGGTCCCCGCCGACGCCGCTCATGGGCGGGAGCATGCCCCTCTGCTGGCCCTCGACGCACAACCGTCCTACGGTGATCGGGCGATCAAACGTGGGTAGGGGGTTCGGGTGCGGTCCATCTGGAAGGGCTCGATCAGCTTCGGCCTGGTCACGATCCCGGTGAAGCTCTACAGCGCCACCGAGGAGAAGGACGTCACCTTCCACCAGGTGCGCCGCTCGGACGGCAGCCGGATCAAGTACAAGCGCGTGTCGGCGGCCGACGGTGAGGAGGTCCCGTACGGCGAGATCGCCAAGGGCTTCGAGCTCCCCGACGGATCCACGGTCGTGCTCACGGACGCTGACTTCGCCGACCTGCCCCTCGCGACCAGCCGCGCGATCGACGTCCTGCAGTTCGTCCCGCTGGAGCAGGTCGACCCCATCTACTTCGCCAAGAGCTACTACCTCGAGCCCGACAAGAGCGGGGTCAAGCCGTACGTGCTGCTGCGCGACGCGCTGGAGAAGTCTGGCCGGGTGGCGTTGGTCAAAGTCGCCCTGCGCAACCGTGAGGCGCTCGCCACCCTGCGGGTGAGGGACGGGGTCTTCGTGCTGGAGACGATGCTGTGGCCGGACGAGATCCGTACCCCCGACTTCGCGTTCGTCGACGAGGACGTCGAGATCCGGGCCCAGGAGCTCGCGATGGCGGCCAGTCTCATCGAGACCTTGTCGGGCGACTTCGACGCAACCGAGTACAGCGACTCCTACCGTGAGGCGTTGCAGGCCGTCATCGACGCGAAGGTGGCCGGCCACCAGGTTGTCCAGACCGCCCAGGCCCAGCCGACCGCGGGCACGGTGGTGGACCTGATGGCGGCCCTACGGGCCAGCGTGGAGGCCGCCAAGCAGGAGCGGGCCGGGGCGGGGGGCGTGACCCCGGAGAAGAAGTCCGACGCCAAGAAGCCCCCCGCGGACAAGGCGGCCAAGACGCCTGCGAAGAAGGCGCCCGGTGCCTCTCGGGGGGTCAAGAAGGCACCGGCCCGCGCGGCACGTAAATCAGCCTGACCCCCAAAGAGGGGGTGGATACCCGCCGTTGTGGGCACAGGCTGACCAAGGACCCAGCCGCAACCACGTCGGGAGGCACCACCGCGTGAGTTCCGCGGCCGTGATGACCCTCCCCCCAGAGCCCCGCTCGGTTGGGGCGGCCCGGCGGTTCGTGCAGCACCACTGCGACGTCGCCCACCTCGACGCTGACAGCTGCGAGAACGCCCTGCTCCTCACCAGCGAGCTGGTGACCAACGCCGTGCTCCATGGCCGCAGCGAGCTCTCGGTCGAGTTCAGCCTCGGGCCCCACCGGGTTCACGTCGCGGTCGTCGACGAGAACTCGCGGCTTCCCGTGCCCGTCCCGGAGGACCGGGACGCACTCGACGGCCGCGGTCTGGTCCTGGTGCGGGCGATCTCGAGTGCATGGGGCGTGCAGGAACGGGGTCTGTCGAAGGCGGTCTGGTTCGAGCTGCGGATCGCCTGAGATCGTTACTGTCGCGACGTGGCTGGGACGTTGTGCCTGCAGGGCGGCGGCGAGTTCTCCTCAGACTGCGGGTCCATGGATGCCGAGCTGTTGCGGCGAGCTGGAGCGGGCCCGGTGGTGGTGAGTGCCCTGGCAGGCCGGGTCGGCAGGGAGTACGCGACGGCGACCGCCAACGGTGCGAGGCACTTCGCTTCCCTGGGCGCCACGGAGGTGATCGCCGCACCGGACGCGCGGACCGAACCGGCAGGCGCCTGTGCTGCGTTGGCGTCGGCCGCACTGGTGGTCCTGCCCGGGGGTTCGCCGCGCCGGCTGCACGAGGCGCTGGCGTCGACAGGGGCCGGCGAGGTGATCGCCGAGCGGTTCGCCGCCGGTGCGTTGGTGATGGGGGCCAGCGCCGGGGCGATGGTGCTCTGCGGATGGCTGGTCGACCCCGAGGGTGCTGGCGACCGCTGGGCGCTGCTTCCGGGCCTCGGCCTGGCTCCTGAGCTGCTCGTGGTGCCGCACTGGTCCGGCTCCGCCGGGAGCAGACGCTGGGTCGAGGCGGCGACGGCCGCGCCCGGACCCGTCACCGTTCTGGGCATCCCGGAGGCGTCGGGCGTCCTGGTGGAGGGCAGGATCTGCACTGGCATGGGTCGAGCGGCGACGCGACTGGTGACCCACGGCCGCGACCTGGCCCCGACGCAGACCTGGAGCATGCCGTGACAGGGGACCTCTCCCGCACCGCGCGACTGGCGGACGGGCCACTCCCCCAGGTGGAGCTCCCCCTTCCCCCGTGGCCGGGAGAGGAGGTCGCGGGCCTGTTTGTCCGCTCCACGCCCGCGACGCCGGGCGCCGAGCCGGCACTGTTCGTGCACGGTCTCGGGGGAGCCTCCACCAACTGGACCGACCTCATGGGCCTGCTGTCCCACCGCCTGGCGGGGGACGCCCTGGATCTTCCTGGCTTCGGGCACTCCGATCCTCCTCGCGACGGCGCGTACCGGCTCGGCACGCACGTGGCAGCGGTCGTCCGGGTCATCGAGGAGCGCGCCCGGGGCCCGGTTCACCTGTTCGGCAACTCCCTCGGCGGGGCCGTGAGCACGCGAGTGGCGGCGACCCGTCCGGATCTCGTCCGCACCCTCACCCTGGTGTCTCCGGCTCTGCCCTCCCTGGCGCCGCGCCGGGGCGCGGACCCCCGCCTCCCGCTGCTCCTCGTTCCGGGCCTGGGCCGGCTGGCCCAGCGTCAGCTGGCCCGTCGCAGTCCCGAACAGAGGGCGAGGGGCGTGATCGCCCTGTGCTTCGCGGACCCGGCGGCGGTGCCGGCGGTGAGGGTGCAGGAAGCCGTCGAGGAGGCACTCCGGCGTTCGGCGCTGCCCTGGGCGGAAGCCGCGATGACCGGATCCCTGCGCGGGCTCGTCGGCAGCTACCTCGAACGCGGACCCAGGTCGCTGTGGGCGCAGGCCGCGACCGTCACCGCTCCCACGCTGCTCGTGTGGGGAGCGAAGGACAGGCTGGTCGACGTCGCGCTGGCCCCGCGCGCGCTCGGAGCGTTCCGCAACGGGCGCCTGCTCGTCCTTCCGTCGGTAGGGCATGTGGCGCAACTCGAACGGCCGGAGGCGGTCGCCCGGGCGTTCCTCGCCATGCTCGAGGACAACGCCCCGCTGACCGTGCCGTAGCGGGCCCGGCGCGCTGGGAGACATACTCCACGTCGAGCAGGTAGGAGGAGAGCCGCTGTGGCCGACGTGAGTCCCCCCGAGGTGTCCGGTTCCGCGCGTCCGCCCACACCGGCGGCCGCGGGCCCCGCTGCGACCGGGGCCGCCCCGGCAGTGCCCACCGCGCAGCAGTCAGC